>DSBF01000332.1 GCA_011049495.1 Ignavibacteria bacterium | reverse complement strand
GCACCAAGTTCTTTTGCTTTAGTTAAAATTTCATTTCTAACATCTATAGCTATCAATTTAGAAACACCTTGATGCTTGAGTTGCTGGAGTAATATCAATCCCATAAAACCTGTTCCAACAAGTGCAACTGTATCAGCTAACAACACATTTGTTTTAAGTAGTGCATTTGTTGTGCATGAGATTGGTTCTGCTAATGCTTCTTCATAAGTTATATCATCGTTAATGGGAAAAACTTGATCTTCGTTTACCGACACTTCTTCGGCAAATCCTTTCCCGAAAATCCACAGAGCAACGCGGTCACCTTCTTTAAACTTTTTAATATGGCTGCCAACCTTTTTTATAATTCCAGCAGCTTCATGACCGATAAATCTAGGATAATCCAAACCGGGAATCTTTTCTTCCCATTGATGTAATTCAGAATGACAAACACCGCAAGCTTTAATACTTATAAGTAACTGATCATCAGTAAATGTTGGCGAATCAATTTCTTCAATTCTCCAATCATGAGGACCGTACAATAGTGCCGCTTTCATATAATTTCCTTCAAACAAAATTTTTCAATAAAAGAATCGGCACAGCGGTATAACCCGCTGCACCGATAAATAACATTTTACTTGAGCAGCATCATCTTCTTTGTTTGAACTACATTGTCTGCTCTTAATTCATAGAAATAAATTCCGCTGGCAAGATTTGCCGCATTCCAATCAACCTTGTGTAAACCAACTGGAATAAATTGGTTATCAATTAAAGTGGTAACTAATTGACCAAGTATATTGTATACTCTCAATGATATTTTTGAAGATTGAGGTACACTGAATTGTATAGTGGTTGAAGGGTTAAACGGGTTAGGATAGTTCTGGAATAATTGGTAATCATTTGAAAGTTCTTCACCTTTGTTACCGCCTTCAACGCTGGATATTGTTGATTTGAAATTCAACATAGCCCAGTAATCAGCATTTACAAGGTTGAAGAATCCGGGGTCTCCGTTACCATAAGGGTCAGCCCAAGGGTCATTAGGAATATGGGGTTGCCATGTATAGTATTGGTATGCATCTCCAAATTCTTCGAATGCTGTTTCAGAACCGTTACTTCCGCCTAAGTTAAATGCAATTGATGATTGATTTACTATATGCGGATTATAAATTGCCATTTCAACAGTCATAACACCTGTAGCAAAATCAAGTGTTACAGCCGATCTGCTGTAATCATTGGCATTAAATGACCTAACAGTATCGCCTTCAAATCGTTGGTATTTATCCGGTATCCAAGTTTCTCTGCCCGTATTTAGTGAAACATCATCTCCTATAATAAGGTAATGATAAGGACCATCAGGAGCAGCATAAACGTTACCGTCATACCATCCCATCATACCATCAGCAAGTCTATTAGAAAGGGAAACAAAAAGTTGATCACCTTGCCATTGACCCGGGAAAAACAATCCGGTTGAATCGTTAACAAATTCATCGATGTGGATATATGCATACAGGGTGTCTTTTGACCAGAGTAGTTTTGCATAGAACTCATCAAATTCCGGTTCAACTAATGATTCTCTGTAATACTTATTAGCCCAGATATTATAGCCGGTACTTGAAATAAGATTAATTTGCGCTGCATTCTCCCATGCACCTTCATTAGCAACACCATCAATTACAACTGCACCGCTATCTGCCATCGGAACATCTAATGTTTGGCGGATTAAATCTTCAGGACCCGGTTCAAAATACAATACAGCCCAATATTCTGTATTTACCAGATTGAAGTAACCAGGATCGCCGTTGCCATATGGATCAGCCCAAGGGTCATTAGGAATATGCGGCTGCCAAGTCCAATATTGATATGCATCTCCAAATTCTTCGAATGCTGTTTCAGAACCGTTACTACCACCTATGTTAAATCCGATTTTGCCTTGCGAGTTAACATTAGGATTATAAATTGCCATTTCAACGGTCATAATACCTGTTTCGAAATCAATTGTAACTGCTGATCTGCTGTAATCATTCGCGTCAAAAGCTCTAACTGTATCACCTTCAAATCTTTGATATCTATCAGGTATCCAAGATTCTCTTCCCATATTCAAAGTGACATCTTCTCCAATGATTAAGTAATGATATGGTCCATCGGGAGCAGCATAAATGTTTCCGTCATACCAGCCCATCATTCCATCAGCAAGTCTATTGGATAGTGATATAAAAAGCTGATCACCCTGCCATTGACCCGGGAAGAATAAACCGGTTGAATCATTAACAAATTCATCAATATGAACAAATACATATAAAGTATCTTTATTCCATAACATTCGAGCATAAAGTTCATCATACTCTGGTTCGACTAAAGATTCTCTATAATATTTGTTTGCCCAAATATTATAACCTGTATTGGTAATAAGATCCGCTCTTGCAGCGGTTGCCCACTCGGCTTCATCCATTATACCGTCAATCTTGATGGCGCCGGGATCTACTTTAGGTACAAAAACTTCTTGACGTACCCAATCCTGTGCGTTTAATGAAACAGTAAAAAGTAATAAAAGAAGCCAAACAAAATGTTTTAGTTTGACCATACGTCCTCCTCTTTTTTTATAATGCAGTTATTGTAGTTTGTGCAACTACGTTTTGATTAAAATTGATATTTAATGTTAACACTCGGTATAAATGCATTCCCGGTATAATCACCTGGATAAAAGAAATTTTTATTTTTTGATATATTTTTTTCAATTCCGGCGGCATAAGCTAATGCTAAGTCCAAGTAAAATTCTTCAAACCAGAAACCTATCCCAAATGAAATCCAATGTTTATCAACTGCAGGGTATAACATATTATAGTTTGATTCTGTATTTGGAGCCTGGCTGTATCTGTATCCTAATCTTACGATTACATCAGATTTTGTGTCGTACTCAACGCCTAATCCAACATCGAAAGAATTTTCAAAATTGAGCGGAAAACTTCCGCCGGTATAACCTGATAATGAATCTAAATTGGAAAGTCTTTCATTCCACACTTCATTGCCGTAAGTAAAACTTTGTGTTGTCTGTATGCTTCCCCATAGATTATAAAGTGCATCAACATTAATAGTCAGTTGATCATTAAGTTTATAAATTACTCCTAATCCAAGCACCCAAGGTTTTTCAAACTCTGAAGAAACTGAAGTTTTGGAAACAGAAGAATCAACATCAACCATTAATCTACTTCTTGCATCTCCTTCAAGAGTTGCACTAATTGAAGATTTTACAAAAGCCCCGACTCTTACCTTGGAGGATAAATCAGCTTGAAAACCGAGAGTTCCGCCAAAACCCCAAGCATCTTCGAAAATAGAAACTTGATATGCAGCATTTTGAGTCTCGGTCGTATCCCATCCGGCATTTCCTTGGTAGAATGCAAAATCGTGTTTGATGTTAAAAATATTAAGTGATAATCCAATAGTGAACGAACCAAAATTTATTGCGGCAGACGGATTAATAGAGGTAATTGAATAATCATTAAAATGATCAAAGGCTAGTACCGAAGAACCTAACTCCCCTTCAAAGAATTTAGCAAAAGGCCAATTAACGCGATATTGATAGGCATCATTATAATCCGCAGCAACTGTTATTTTATCTGTAATTTTCCAAAAAGCTCCAATATTTATACCGATATCATCATCCCTAAAAGAGCGGAACAATGTTCCGTCATTTCTGACATAATCCTGCTGCCCTAATCTACCGAACACGGAAAGTTCAACACCTCTGCCGTTGAGATAACCCAGCCCGGCAGGATTGGTGCTTAAGCTCGAAATTCCGTCGTTACCGGCAGCGTAAATACCGTTAAGCGACATAACTTTTGAACTTGAGACCGGGAAGAATGTAGGTAAACCGGCGCTTAAATTTGTAAATAAAAGAAATAAAGCAATTATTAAAATTGTGAATTTCTTAGAATTCATAACTGACTCCAAGTTTCATATTCTTATCATCTTGTATTAAATGTTGCATAAGCATACCCCGGTTCAAAACGAAGTCTTCCTTCACCTTTCCAAATATTATTGGCAATCCAGATATAATAGGTCTTGTTTCTTTCTAGACCGGGTTTATTAAAAGGAACAAAAGCACGGGTTTGTGCAAGAGAATCTCCTACATTTAATGGAGCGGTGATAACATTAAGACTTCCAAAAACAGGTGTACCGTTTTCTGTTGTTTCCGAGTATACTTCCCAAACAGTTTTCCCGGGATCAAACTGATTCCCTTCAGCAATCCCAATAACTGAAATGGCAGTATCCGTAACTCCTGATTGCGTAATAGTCCAGCTTATAATAGGTCTATTACTTCGAGTTTCTTGAATTGAGATAACTCCTAACTGTCCGAATGTACTAATTCCATCAATATTGATGAACACATCAAGTCTTTTTGCCAATGAAGCGAAAACCGTCGTAGAGATAAACAATGAATCGGAATCAGAAATTACTTCACCTTCATCAAGTAAAGGATCTGCAACAAGAGTTTTCCCGACTTCAGTAGAAAGTCTATCCCATACTTCTTCTTTTAAAACCCAAAACGTATAGTTTTCATCTTCCTGAAGAGTATCTAGCTTTGTTCCACCAAACTGGGATGTAATATCAACAGCATTTGAAGGAAGATCACCAAATTTAACCGGATACTTAAGATTATTACCCTCAGTTTTAATTAACCAAGCTAAGGAAGTGTCCAAAATTGCCCGGTTACCTTTATTTACGCCTAACACAGAAGCATAACCACCCACCCAAGTAATCCGTGGAGTGAAGGATTCTTCCTCAATTGTAATGTTTGACATATCGGGTGAACCGACATAAGGAGCTAACCCCGAATCATCTTCCGAACATGCAGTTGAAAGAAATATCGCAATGATTGAAAAAATTAAAATTGCTGTTAGTTGTTTTTTGTAATTATTCATTTCTGATTTCTCTTTTTATTTGAGAATCTTAGTTTTTGCATTCTATCTATTTAGTGATTCTTTCCAGTATGGATTATAAACTTCACCTTCTTTATTTGAATGAAGAAGAGTATATCTGCCGTCATTTCTTAAATCGCCAAAAACGTATAAATAACTTCTTCTTTCCTGGTACTCCCATATTTCATAAGGAAAAGAAGATTCATGCGATGCATGTCTTTCAATATTATCCGGCATACCATTTTTTATCAAAACTTTTCCTCTATCTGATTTCCATCCATCAAGCTTGCCCCAAGTAAAATTTTTATTTGCGTATTGATACCTTTGTATTATGCGTTTGAGAAGTTCATTGCCGTCTGATGAAGGATGGGGGTCATTTTGCCGCCAAAATTCAACTAAGAATTTTGCTTTGCCATTTTGATCAAGTTTATTATAAAGATTAAAATTTCTTTCCGTTGAGATTAATCTGATAATTTCACCAAAGATTTTTGCTTCTTCAAACGACAACAACGGTTCTTTGTGAGCATAATCGATTTGAATAACTTCAAAATCTCTGCTTTGCCTAGTAACTTCCACTTCTTCATGAGCTAGTTTAATTACAAGAGTATAAATACCGGACGTAAGAGTGGAAACGTTAATTCCATTCGGGACACCACTCGAAACGCCCGGTAAATAAACGGTCTTTCCTTCGAAAGACCTGAGGGAGGTACCTGCTTTATCAAAAATTTCGTAAGAAACTTCTACTTTGTTTGCGGCTGTTGTATCAAGATTATAGATCTCAAAGTAGAAATACATAATTGGATTTAGAATTCCATATCTGCGAGAAGGATTTGGGAATACTGATACATTACCTTTTTTGAAAACATTTTCGGTTTGATCATCGAGTAAAAATTCCGATACAAATTGAATATCACTTAATAAATACTTTTCTTTAACAGGCAACTCAATTTCAAAACTTCTTCTTGCTAATCCTGTTTTACCTGATAAGTTATCTCTTAATTCAATTTCAATTGAATAATTGCCCTCGTTAAATTCCTTTGACCATTGATCATAAAAAACCATTTGTTCCCTATTTTCTGTTTCAGAAGCAAACTCAACTTCTGTATGCCAAGAATCTTTAATAGTTTCTCCGCTTTGTAAATTTTTAGCCGAAATTTGAAATGTAACATCTGCATAAAGAGAATTATTCCTCGGTGTAAGTTTTAGCTGATCAGCATAAACCATTATATAAAACTCATGATGGACTTTATTAACATTATAAAACGAAGCATCGTCAAGATAAAATTGAATATCGCCGCTGCTTGTACTCGGTAAATTCTGTTGCGCAGCGCAAATTAGGACAAACGTTTGTGCCAAAATTATTAAAAATCCATATTTTAGACGGTTTTTCTTCATCTACTCTTTCAATCCGCTTAAAGTTATGCCTTGAATAAAGTACTTTTGTGCAAAGAAGAATACAACAAGAATAGGTAGAACAGCGGTAACCGAACCTGCCATGAGCAGATCCCATTGAGTTAAATATCGATCTCTAAAAATTGCCAATCCTAATTGCACAGTTTGCATATCCTCTGAATTTATAACGATCAAAGCCCAGATAAAATCATTAAATACACCCATAAAGGTGAATATTGCAAGAGTTGCTAATGCAGGTTTTGCTAAAGGAACAATAATAGTTCGTAAGACTTGCAGTTTTGTAGCCCCGTCTATATATGCCGCTTCTTCAAGTTCCTTTGGAATTGTAATGAAAAACTGCCTTAATAAAAATGTGCCGAATGCTGAAGCCAATCCCGGTACTATCAATGCGTAATAAGTATCAATCCATCCTAACCAATAAAGAACTAAGAAGGAAGGAATCATTGTTACATTATATGGTATCATCATTGTACCGAGGAAAAGATAGAACAAAATATTTCTTCCCGGGAATTGGAGCCTGGCAAAAGCAAAAGCCGCCATTGAACAAGTAACTAATTGACCAATGGTAACAGCAACCGCAACAAATATACTATTGAAATAATATCTTCCGAATGGTGCAGCTTCAAATGCTTTCGTATAATTATCAAATCGAAATTCCGATGGGAACCATTGAGGAGGATATACGAATATTTCACTCATATCTTTAAGTGAAGTAAGAATCATCCATACAAACGGAGCCAGTGTAATAAACGCCAATGCATAAATAACAATATGCTTTAGAACCGACTTGGAAATATTTAATAGTTTTATTGAATTCATCAAAAAGCTCCGTGCACACGGTTTTTCATGTAACGAACCTGAAGCAGAGTTAGGACAATCAGAATTACAAAGAGTACATAAGCTACAGCCGAAGCAAAACCCATTTCGAAAAACTTAAATGCGTATTCATAAACATAGAAGACAAGAACTTTTGTACTTCCAAGTGGTCCGCCGGATGTTAACACATACACTAAATCAAATACTTGGAAAGAACTAATCATAGACATAATCATTATGAAAAATGTTGTGGGCGCAAGCATAGGTAAAGTGATATGCCAGAACTTTGTGAATTTACCTGCACCGTCGATATCCGCAGCTTCATAGTATGTTTCAGGAATTCCTGCCAGTCCGGCAGAAAAGAGCACCATATTTATTCCAAAAGTTTTCCAAACACCCATAATAATTAATGCAAACATTGCGGCTGTGGGATCATTTAGCCAATTAATGGAATCCACTCCGAAGAAGCTAATTCCATAGTTAAGAAGACCGTAATTTGGATCATAAATCCATCGCCAAATTACAGCAGCAGCAACTGGAGAAATAATTACAGGAGCAAAGAATGCTGTTCGTAAAAATTTCTTCCCCTTAATTTTCTTATTAAGCGCCATTGCTACCAATAATGCAACAATCATATTCAAAGGAACGGTACCGATTGTAAAGATGCCGGTGTTTTTTAAAACACTCCAAAACTCATCGCTTTGCAGCATTCGCTTGTAATTATCAATCCCAACATAAGTTGCTTCACTGCTGAACATATTCCATTCGTGAAAACTCAAATAAAACGAGAAAATAACTGGAAAAAGAATAAATGTAAGAAAGATTATCATTGTTGGAGTTAAGAAAACAACAGCGCTTAAACCATCACCTCTTCTCATTTTAATCTTACTTTTTGCTTTCCCTTTTTTTCGTAAGAATAAAAAATTCTTTCTTGCAATATTTG
>DSBF01000219.1 GCA_011049495.1 Ignavibacteria bacterium | reverse complement strand
TTATCGTAGTTGACAATTCTCTCAAATGCATTATTCAAAAAAGGAAGGAAGAATAACATTATAAAAACTGCAGCCAAAGCCGAAGAAGATATTCTTACATCACTCCACTTATTAAATTTTACTGTACCGGTAAAATCAAGATTTTCTGTTTTTTGATAAACTTTCTGAAATGCAGCCTGTATTAAATCATTAGAATAATTGTGTTGTTTGTAATTGATAAGTTGAACTGCGTTTAACAAATCATCTTTTATGTCGGGATATTTACTCCCCACAAAATTTGCAATCTCATTTAAATCAAAATTTGAGAATGCATTAATATTTTTTAATAAAGGAAATATTACTTTGGTCAAAAAGAAAATTGAAGCCGCTGCAATTAATAGAAAAACGAAAATTGTCCTAAGTGTACTTTCAAAGAAGAAAATTGACTCGATTAAAACAACTATAAAAAAAACTAATGTGATGACAATAATAAATTTAAGAAAACCATTAAACGCATCAATAAGATTTCTCTTTTTATTTACCCGTCTTAATCTGTTTAATATATTTTGATAAAAATCATTCATATTCTGTCTAATAGTTTTCTTCGTTGAAATGTTCCAAAATTATTAATTGGACAAAGCCCACACAACAATATTGGCACCAAACTTCAATGCTTCTTCTCTTTTATCTTGTGGTGTATTGTGAACCCGTGCATCAGTCCATCCGTCACTCGGATTACTTTCGTATGTATAATAAACCGCTAACCTGCCGTCAATAAAAATTCCGAATCCTTGCGGCGGTTTATTATCATGTTCATGTGTTTTGGGCGGACCGTAATTAAACTTAAACAAACAATGATACAATCCATAATCAAAAGGGAGTTCAACTAAATCTTTATCAGGAAACACTTTTCTAATTTCCCTTCTGAAAGCATTGTCCAATCCATAATCATCATCAACATAAAGGAAGCCGCCGTTGTTCAAATATGTGCGAAGCTTTTCGGATTCGTCGGATGAAATAACGATGTTACCGTGACCGGTTAGAAATAAAAATGGATAGGAAAACATTTCAGAACTTCCGAGCTCTACAAATTTATATTCGGGAATGGTTTTAATATTGGTATGTTCACTCACAAAATTCAGCAGGTTAACTTCAGCGGAAGGATCATTATACCAATCACCCCCTCCGTTATATTTTAAACGAGCAATTTGAAATCCGGTTTTAACTTGCCCGCTTAGCGTAACTGCCATTAATATATAAAGAATAAATTTTACCATGTATCAACTTAATTATTATTGGAAGCAGAATACAGATTTATACAACCTTCGGAAGGAATCGTTTCTATTATTTAATAGGTAGACTAACCTTAAAAATTGTTCCCTTATCAACAAGGCTTTCAACCGAAATTGTTCCGTTGTTCTTTTTCACAAAATCATTTGAAAGAATAAGTCCCAAACCCGTACCTTTTTCATTCTCTGTGCCGGGCTTTTTAATATTGCTGTCCAGATCGAAAATCTTGCTTAATTCATCTTGAGGAATTCCGATACCATTATCTTCAACGGTAAAAAGAACGTGTTCGTTATTCTTTTGTGTAAAGACTTTGATCTCCCCTCTCTTTTCGGTGTACTTAATTGCATTATTAATCAAATTTCGTGTTACAGAATCTATCATATTCTTATCACCAAAAACAAATGCATCATTATCAAGTTTTATTACAAGATTAAGTTCCTTATTGGAAGCGGATTTACGGTAGAGATTTATGTTTTGAGTTACAATTTCATTCAGATCAAATCTAGTAGGGTTAAATGTAATTTTTCCAAGTTGAGCCGAAGACCATTCGAGTAGATTTTCCAATAGCAGAAACACATTGCGTGCATTTTGGTTTACTTCTTTGCTTAGGTGTTTTATTTCGTCTTCTGTAAGTTCAATGTTTTCTTCTGCAAGTATGTCGGTAATTCCCAATAAAGAATTAAAAGGACCCCGTAAATCGTGTGCAATAATAGAAAAGAACAAATCTTTTGTTCTATTAATTTCATTTAACTCATTTGTATATTGAAGAAGTTTTTGATTCATGGTTTTACGCTCGGTATAGCGCATATAATAAACTACACCAAAGACAAGCAGCATAATGGAAATGATAATAAAGAAGTAAGTAAGATTTTCCTGACGATCCAGTTTTGCCTGTTTTAATTCGGAATTTTTCCGAAGAAGTTCGATTTCCTTTTCTCTTTGAATAGCTTCATAATCGGCTAATGTTTTTGCCAATTCACTGCTTCTTCTTTCATTAACAAGACTATCTTTTATTTCTTCGTACCTTAGGTAGTTTTCCAAAGCGGCTTTAAAATTACCTGTTGCTTTGTATGCATTATATAAATTTTCGTAACCGCGCTGAATCTCATCGCTGTTAAAAACTTCTTCGGCTAAAGCAATTGCCTTTTTTGATTTGGATATAGCTTCATAGTAGTTGCTAAGCTTTATTAAAACCGCCGCTTGATTATTTAAAGAAATAGACATTTTGTATTTATCATTAAGTCTTTCCAAAAACTCGTATGATTGGATGTAATAATCATTTGCAAGCAGGTAATTTTCTAGTTCATAATAACATTCGCCAATGTTATTAAGCGCAACACCTAATCCCTCTTCGTTATTTATCTCTTTGCTTTTATTCAGTGCCTGAATGTAATATTCAATTGCTATGTTAAACTCTCTTCTATGTTTATAAACCTCTCCCAAATTATTAACTGCATTTGCAATTAGGTAAGTATTGCCGGTATTTTCAAAAATTGATAACGCATTCGAATAGTATTCAATCGGTTTATCGTAATCGCCCAAACTCTCATAAGTATTACCGATAATAATCATGGCATAAGCGGCTTTTACTTGATCATTAACCGCCTGGAATTTTTCCAGCGCATTAAGAGAGTTAACAAGACCTTTCTGATAATCTCCGATAATGGTTGAGTAAAGCGAACCTAAATTAAGGTAAGCATGAGCAGCTTGATAATCATTTCCTTTATTTGAAAATATTTCTGCAGCATCTTCAAATAAATTAATTGCTGTTTCAATTTCATTTACACGGGTATAAGCGGCACCAAGTCCCATCAAAGCTGAAGCCATACTTACGGAATCATTTAATTCTTGGAACATTTCTACAGCAATTTTAAGTGTGTCAAGAGCAAATTGAGGTTTATTAGAATAGATATAAAAGACTCCTAAATTTCTATATACTGCGGCAATACCGGGTTTATAGTTATTTTGTTTTGAGATTATTTCCGCTCTTCTTGCATATTCGATGCCGGCTTCCAATTGCTGGGAAAGAATATAAGTACTTGCAAGATTATTCAGCGCGTTTATTTGCCCAACAGTATATTCATTTTGGAGGGCTTCGCTAAGCGCATGTTCGGCATATTCAATAGCTTTTGCGTTATCGGAAATATTTCTGTATTCTTCAGAAATTTTATTCAGCAGGTCTACTCTTTCGGTACCTTTAGAGTTCTCTAATTTATTTAAGTACTCGTTCAGGTTAACCTGGGCAAAGATAATATTGAAAAACAATATGGCGGTTAAAATATACTTCATAAACTTTTTGCCTCTTTAATCTGCAATAATAATGGAAAGATTGATAAAATGTAAGGTCAAGAATTGTTTATACATATAATAGATATTCTCGTTCAAAAAAAAGGATTTGTTTAATAATAAAAGGAATTCGAACGAAATCAACACAATAGTTTTCATTAAACGATATATTATGATTTTTCCAAATCAATCGGACAGACCATTTTGTTTACGAAATAAAGCGCCGATAAAGTAATAACCGGGAGAACGGCGAAAAGAATCGTGTAACCTATTGAAACAATCAACGTTCCTATTAAAAGCGGTACTATCATTGTGGCAAGATTTAATGTGCCGAATATTCCTGTATAAAGGGGGCGATTTGATTCGTTGGAAATTTCAACAAGCACTCCTTCGTAAGCAATTTTTTGTGCGCTTATTGCAGAGCCGTTTAAAAAGAAAAGTATATAAAACAGAGTGATATTTTCAAAAGTTACCAATGCTAAAGCAGCGATTGGTAAAATTGCATTTATGATAATTGTCATCCTCAGCATTCCTTTGAATGAAAATTTTTTAACAAGCCGATGCCATAACAAATTTGAGATAATCATTCCGGTTATTTGTATTACCAAAAAGGTTCCTATCACTTCTTCGGTAATTTCTATTTTGTTTTGAACAAAACCCACATAAAAGGGAATTAATACAAAGGTTATCCCGATTAAGTTAGTTGCAATGATAAAGTTTTTAAGATTGTCACTTTTTTTAATTTCACCGGGAATTGCTTTTATTACTTCTAAAATATTTTTATAGCGCTGCGAGATTTGTGATGGTTTTTCCTTTAGCAGGATAAAACCGAATGCCGCAATAAACAAAAGTCCTCCAGCGGTAAAGAACGCAACCTGATAATTATCGGGATATTTAATTGACGAAAGTATTTGCTTAACTATAACAGCAGAAACAAAAATTCCAATACCTGTAATAAATTGACGAAAGACAAAAAATTTCTTTCTTGTTAAGGCATCAAAACTTTTGCCTACAATATCGGTATAAGAAACATTAGCAAACGCACCGCTGACGGAAAAAAGTGTCATCCAAATAAAAATTACAAGTACGAAAGTTGTTTCGGCAAAATATTCAAAATAATAAATCGATAAAGCGACACCGATAAATGCACTAACTCTTAAATAGATTCCGAATAACAAAAAGTTTTTCTTTTTCGATTTGTTTGTTAAGTAACTTGCAAACAACAGTTGAGAAATCAAAGGCACGCCAATCATTATTGATGTGAGAATTCCGACATCAGATTGAGTACCACCACCGAGTAATATTAATCCCGGCAGAACGGTGTTCTTCTCTGCAAACGTTTCGGCAAGCGCAAGCCAGAATGCATGCCAGATAAATCCTATGAAGTTTCTCTTTGATTTCATTGGGTTGCACAATGGGACGAAGATGACAATTCCTTCTGCGGGCTAATGCAGAATATTTATATGATCACTGATTTTTATCTGCGCAAATTAGTCGCATCCGTGTGATCTGTGTTCTATTGATTTTAAACTCTCAAAAAATTAAGAGTGGTTGAAGCTTTGTTTTACTGTTGACTCCGTTAGCTTCTCAAGTTCACCGGAACCGTATTTATCAATCGCTTCTTGAACAGTCATTTTTCTTGCTAAATATAATTCCGCTCCGCCGTCGATTAATAATTCAAATGCGTGCGGACCGATATTACCAACTATGAAAACTTCTACTCCTTTTTCCAGCAATTCACTCAACTCGGCGTGGGTATGGTCCACATCGTTATTTTTCATTGCTTTAAATGACTTATCATCTGTGTTATATATAATATAGTAAGCCGCGTGACCAAAACGTTTTGCAACTTTGTTTTCTAAATTTTTTCCGTCTGAGCCAATTGCAATTAACATAATTATTCTCCTATAATTCTTTACAAGTAAAATATGCACCCTGTATCGCCGAAACTGCGTCGCCGATCTCGTTTGCATCTCCGATTATTTTTGTATCAATTTTTCCTTCCAATTTTTCAAAAAGTTCTTTGTCGGGCTTCATTCCTGCGGCTACTACGTAAATGTCGATATCTTCAATTGTTATCTGTTTATTTCTATCAGTTAAGTCAATAAAGGCTGTTGAGTTTTCAACTTTAGTCAGCTTAGCGTTTGTGAAAATCTCTACATTATTCTCTTTCAGTTTTTTAATATTGAGTTTCTTTGTTACCATTTCCATATCTCGCGCAATCTCATCGAACATTTCAACGATGGTAACTTTATTGCCGTAATCAACAAGTGTATTGGCCACTTCAACACCAATTAATCCTCCGCCGATAATCAACACATTTTTGTCTTTCGGAATGTTGAATTCATAAAGTATTTCAGCCCAGCTGTATTCTTTCAATCCTTCAATCGGCGGAATGAATGGTTTTGATCCGGTTGCCAAAACTGCACCGTCAAATTTTCCGACAATGTCTTTTTCATCCGCTTCTTTATAAATTGTTTTGATTTCGGAAACTTCCGCTTTCAAATAATCGATTTGTTTTTGAAGAGAAGCTTTTTGCGAAGGGAGCGGTGCCAAATTAAATTGTCCGCCGAGTTGATCTTTTTCGAAAATCGTAACATCGTGTCCCCGCTGCTTAAGTGTTAATGCCGCTTGCATACCCGCAAGTCCGCCGCCTATAACTGCGTAATTCTTCCTATTCTCTGCAGGCACAAAAGTTTCGAGTTCTCTTCCTACTTCGGGATTTATTTCACATTGCAGACCTTTACCGATTTTAATTCTACCTAAGCAGCCGGTCAAACAAGATGAGCAAGGTCTTATTCTGCCTTCGACTTCCTTCAAATATTTTCCGACGAAATCTGGATCGGCGATTAATGTTCTTCCGAGCGCAATAAAATCTGCCGCTTTTTCATTCAGTATTTTATCAACATCTTCGGGCTCAGTAATTTGTCCGACTGCTATAACCGGCAGAGTCGTGTTCTCTTTTATCTTTTTCGACATCTCCCAAGTTTTACCTTTCGGAATGAAATGATGCTGATAATACCAAGGCGGACTTAAACAAACGTTGCCCGAAGTAACATGAATCGCCGCCACATTTTCTTTCTCCAATTCTTTTACGATTTTTACCGCATCTTCAATTATCATTCCGCCTTCTGCTTTCTCATCTCCGCTTATTCTCACGATGATTGGAATGTTTACAGAGTTGTTCATCTGTCTTAAAATTTCCAATCCGAATCTCATTCTATTTTCAAACGAGCCGCCGTATTGATCGGTTCTTTTATTTGATTCGGGAGATAGATATTGAGCAATCAAGTAGCCTAAACCAAACTGTAATTCAATAAAATCGTAACCAGCCTTTTCTGCACGTATTGCAGCATCGACATATTGTTTCTGAACTTGAATAATATCGTCTATGGTCATTGCTTTTGGTTTTTGTCCGCCGTTCGGGCATTGAACATCTGATGCCGAGAGATAAATATTCTCGGGAAGTTTCGGATTTGCCATTCTTCCTGGATGACTAATGTGCGCTACTGCTTTCGCTCCGTTTTTATGAACCGTTTCAACTAATTTTTTATGCCCTTCTATTTTATCATCGTTGTCAATTCCTATTTGAGTAGGAAGCTCTCTCACTCTTTTATCGATAAAAAAGGGTTCGAATATTACGGCTCCGACATGATGTGAACGTCTTTCCCAAAAAGCTAAATGTCTTTCGGAAATGTTTCCTTCTTTATCGCAGTAACCGGTTTTAACTGCACTCATTAAAAAGTTATTTCTTAACTCAATATTTCCGAGTTTCATTTTAAACACCTTTTTCTTTTTGCAGCACAACAATATGACTTGTGGATGGAACGTTCTTAATTTCTTTAATGATTTTTAATCCGTTCTGTTCTGCCAAATCTTTTATGCCGCCGTTTCTTATATATGATTTGAAATTTCTATAATGCTCTTTACCTGCAATGAATTCTACTGCTTCGTTAATGTAACTCCAATAAGTTGATGGACGCGGTGCGAGGTAGTCAATTAAAATTACTTTGTCTGCATTTTGAGATAGTGTTTTTAGAATGTTATTCCGTAAGTGTTCATCAACTTCATGAATAACATATGACATCACGGCATAATCATAATGTTTCTCCCCGTTTTCGAAAAAGTGGTAAATATCGGAATGATAAAATTTTATTTTAGATGAGTTCTTTTTTGCAAGCTTGTTCATCGCAGTTTTTATATTGCGTTCGGATAAATCGACACCATCAACTTTGTTTACTTTATCTGCAACACTGAAAGCAAATCTGCCCGTACCGCATCCGGCATCAATTACAGTTGAATTCTCATCAATAATATTTTTTACCAGCCGAAACGATTTGTCCTGATTCGGTGCGATAAAAATATCATAGAATAATCCGTCATACCAGTGATTTTTGTTTTGCCACATATTCATACTTATTTTCTAAACAATATTACCAATAAGATGATTTAAAAGTATGAGCGATTCATTTTGTAATAAAGAACTAAGTCACCTTACGCACAAACATTGAAGGTTGCTTGTTTTTAACCTTCAAT
>DSBF01000421.1 GCA_011049495.1 Ignavibacteria bacterium | reverse complement strand
GTGCGGGGAAATCTACATTCTTAAAAATAATAACCGGTTTATTAGAACCAGATGCCGGTGAAATAAATAAGATGAGAAACCTCACAATTAGTTTTTTATCGCAAGAATTTTCGCTTGATGAACAAAAAACTGTTTATGAAAATCTAATAAACGGTGCAAAATATGAGCTCTCACTTATTCACGAATATGAAAATCTTCCGTTCGATTCTCCTAAAAAACATCTGCTTGAAGAAAAGATTATTCAATTAGATTCGTGGAATCTCGATAAACGAGTTGACTACTTAATCAAAATATTGGGCGCTCCGGCTAAAGAAAAACATATTGATTTACTTTCCGGTGGAGAAAAACGACGAATTGCTTTATGCCGCGCGCTTATCTCAAATCCCGATTTACTAATTCTTGATGAACCGACAAATCATCTCGATACAGAATCGATTGTATGGATAGAAGATTTCCTTGCTTCGTACAGCGGGACATGTATTTTCGTGACTCATGATAGATACTTCCTTGACAGAATTGCAAATAGAATTGTTGAACTTTCATCAGGCACTTTTTTTTCACATCAAGGAAATTATACGGATTATTTAGTCAATAAAAGTGAGAGACAAAAGGTTTCGGAAATTGAAGAAAGAAAGCGACAAAACTTTCTAAAACGTGAACTTGAGTGGATTAGAACAGGTCCAAAAGCAAGAAGAACAAAAGCTAAAAGTAGGATAGATAATTTTTATGAAATCGCTTCTGTCGCAAATGATAATGTTGAACTTGAAGTTGATTTAATAATTCCCCCTGCTGAGAGATTGGGCAAAAAAGTTGTCGAGCTTAAAAATGTTGGTATGCAATACGACGGGAATACCCTTTTTGAAGGTTTCAATTATATTTTTCAACCTGGTAAAAAAATTGGAGTTGTTGGAAGGAATGGAACCGGTAAAACAACATTATTAAAAATGATACTTGGTGAAATTAATGCCTATCAAGGCAAAATTGAAATTGGCGGAACAACCAAGTTTAATTATGTCGATCAATCAAGATTGCTTTTGAATGATGAAGATACGGTAATTAAAGCCATTGGCGAAGGAAGTGATTCAATTTTATTCGGTAAACAACAAATCTCAATTTGGAGTTATTTAAAGAGATTTCTTTTTACAGATGAAAGAATTAACACCTTAGTTGGAAGATTATCCGGTGGAGAAAAAAGCAGACTAACGCTTGCGAAAATTTTAAGCAAAGGTGGAAATTTTTTAATGTTGGATGAACCGACAAATGATTTAGATCTTTCAACACTTCGAATTTTAGAAGAAGCATTGATCTCATTTGAAGGTTGTGTTATAATTGTTAGTCACGATCGTTATTTCTTAAATCGTGTTTGCGATGGAATCATAGCTCTCGAAGGTAACGGTGAAATTTATTACAGTGAAGGTAACTATGATTATTATTTAGAAAAAAGAAAATTACGTAAAGCTGATAAGAATACATTTGAACCAAAGAGAGAAAAACAAGATACACGCAAAAAGCCAAAGCAAAATAAATTAAGCTATAAAGATGCAGTAGAGCTTGAGCAAATCGAAGAAAAAATTACAGCCGCTGAAACAGAAGTAAAAGAGATTGAAAAGTTATTCTCCTCTCCCGATTTTTATGAAAAGCATTCAGAAAAAATAAATGAGTTGAATAAAAATTTAGAAAGTGCTAAAGAAAACCTTGAGCGATTAATCGAGAGATGGACACAGCTCGAGGAGTTAAAAGAAAAACTTAAGAAAAATGGGAGCTCAAGTTAGCTCCCGCATAATTATTTACTTTTTTCAACAACCTTACAGGTCGAAACTCCGATCAAGTAGTATAACCCGCAACGATTTACTAACCCGGTTAATAATGGGATGATACCAATCAATCCCCACCATGATTCGTAAATATATCCTACAATAAGTATAATTACTCCAAGCGCAATTCTTAAATACTTATCAAACCCGCCAACGTTCTCTTTCATACAACCTCCTTTTATGATATCCATTTGATGATAGAAAGCCGGAAAAGATTCCTACTTCAAACCATATTTTGAAATGTGTGCTATAGCCATCAAAACAACAGCCAAAGTTTGTGTATACCCAAGATACTTTCCAAAATCTCCAAGATCATAGTTTGGTAATTGGGATTGTCTGTTCTTTAGATACTTTGTTAATTCTAATTTCATTTCGGATAAACTTTTTGTTCTTGATAAACTATCATAGGATGCAACTACATATGAATATTTATTATCAGGAATATTGAAATCGTCCTGCCCCAAAAAGATTTTTTTAGAATTAAGTAAGGGATTGAAGTAAAGCTTATATGAGCTGTTCTCGACTTCTAATTTAGTGTTGAGAGAATCAATTGATTGAGCAAATAAATTTGAAGAAATCGGAAATATGATGCAGAACAAAATTATAAGTTTATTACTTTTCATAATCATAAAGTTTCTTATTATTTCGTTAAATTAAGTTAATCAATTACAAATTATGATTCACTGCAAATTGGATTGGATAAAATCAAAACCGATTGCCCATAGAGGTTTACATGGGAATGAAATTCCGGAAAATTCTGTTGCTGCATTTGAGAATGCATTAACACATAATCTTCCTATCGAATTAGATGTTCAACTGACAAGCGATAAGAAAATAATAGTTTTCCATGACGATAGTTTTTTGCGACTTACCGGGGTTGATAAGTATGTTAATCTCTCTAGTTGGGATTCGATTAAGGAATACAGGATAAATCACACTTCTCAAACAATTCCATTATTATCCGATGTTTTAGATTTAGTCAACGGAAAAGTGCCTTTACTTATTGAGACAAAAAATTTTTACAGACCAAATGCATTAGAAGAAAATCTTGTAGACTTATTAAAATCATACAGAGGTGAATTTGCTGTTCAGTCATTCAATCCCCTTGCTGTTAGATGGTTGAAAAATAATGCACCTGAAATTATGCGAGGACAGATTTCCGCAAGATTTAGAGAAATGCCGGTTCCTTTGCACTATAAATATATTCTGCGGAATTTAACTTTAAACTTCACGGCAAAACCTCATTTTATAAATTATAATATTGATGACCTACCATACTTACCTGTTGAATTATATAGGAACCACGGTTTGCCTATTTTATCATGGACGGTGCAGACAAAAGCTCAACTTCTTAAAGCTAGAGAACTTTGCGATAATTTCGTATTTGAAAAATTATCACCGGAAGATATTGTCAAATAATTTACACTCTTCTTTCTGAATCCTTTTTAGATTTCCTACATCAAACTCATAAAAATCACAAAAAATAATGGAGTAGTAATGACAGAGCATTTAACAAAACAAACTTTCCTCGAAAAAGTTTTTGACTACGAGAACAACAAAGAATGGAAATATCAAGGCGAATTGCCTGCATTAATAGATTTTTACGCAGATTGGTGCGGTCCTTGCAAAATGGTTGCCCCAATTCTTGAAGAATTATCGGAAGAATATGCCGGAAAAATTCATATCTATAAAATAGATACGGAAGTTGAGCAGGAATTAGCCGCTGCTTTCGGAATTAGAAGTATTCCATCATTGCTTTTTATTCCCAAAGATGAACAACCGCAAATGGCACAAGGTGCGCTACCAAAAGATGCACTAAAAGATGCAATACACAATGTTTTATTAAAAGAAGAAACTGTAAACTAAAATTTCTTCTTGTTTGGGGAAAGACCCGCCCTAGAGGCGGGTTTTATTTTTAATTTTGACGATGTAAACAAATAACTTAATAATCTGATTAAAATAATTCGCCCAACAAAGTCAAGTAACCTTTAAATACCAAAACAGAGAAGGGCGAAAATCTGCTCAAAAATCAATTTACACGATAAAATATTAATAAAATACTCAAATTTTATGTTTCATTTTACGTAAAGAATTACTTATATTTGACGTTTGCAATTTTTGAAGTTCCGCAGAAAATCCTTCAAAATAAATATTCGGAACAAAGGTAGAAATCAAATTGTTTCAATCAAATTACAAAGAATAATTATTTCACTAACTCATTAAATTGGAGAGGTGAAGCTTGAAAATTACTAAGCAATTCACAAACCGAGAAAGTAAATCCCTAGATCAGTACTTACAAGAAATTGGAAAAGTTGATTTATTAACCCCCGATGAAGAGATTGACCTAGCAATAAAAATTAAAAAGGGGGATGAATCAGCCCTCGAAAAATTAGTAAAAGCAAATTTACGATTTGTTGTCAGCGTTGCAAAACAGTACCAAAATCAAGGTTTACCATTGGTTGATTTAATTAACGAAGGAAACCTCGGATTAATTAAAGCAGGAAAAAGATTTGACGAAACACGCGGTTTTAAATTTATTTCTTATGCAGTTTGGTGGATACGTCAATCAATTATGCAGGCAATTGCCGAACAATCAAGAATTGTTCGTCTTCCTTTGAACAGAGTCGGTGCACTTACAAAAGTGGGTAAAACCGCAAGTAGACTTGAACAAGATTACGAAAGAAACGCAAGCCCCGAAGAAATAGCAAAAGAACTTGATATGGATGTTGAAGAAGTTGCTGCTGCTATGCAAATGGCTGGTCGTCATATTTCAATGGACGCTCCGTTTTCTCAAAGTGATGATGGAAAAAATAGCTTGTTGGATGTTCTAGAAAACAAAGAACAACCAAAACCGGACAACGCCCTTAATGATGAATCATTAAAAAACGATATTGAACGTGCACTTTCTACTTTAACCGATAGAGAAGCTGAAGTTGTGAAATTATACTTCGGTTTGAATTCCGAACATCCTGCAACATTGGAAGAAATCGGAGAAAGATTAAATCTTACTCGCGAGAGAGTCCGTCAAATTAAAGAAAAAGCCTTACAGCGATTGCGTCATGCATCTCGAAGTAAAGCTCTTAAAGCTTATTTAGGATAGTAAAAAATCCCGCCTCGGCGGGATTTTTTATTTCTTTTTCAATGTTGTCTTTGCTTCATCCATTAACTCTTCTACCCTCTTCTTACCTTCTTCTACAATTTTCTCCGCTTTGTCTCTGCTATATTTTGCATAGTCCACAACATCATCCATTAGTTCATCTGATTTCCGCTGGATTTTTTTACGGGTTCTTTTACCGCTATCAGGTGCAAATAGTAATGCAACAACAGAGCCAATTACAGCACCCAATAAAATACCGCTTGCAAAATATCCGAATTTGTCGTTTTCATGGTTATTCATTTTTCCTCCTTTATTTGTTCAAAAGTTTCAATTTGTTCGCTACATCCGACGCACATTTATAAATAATATCAGCCGCTTCCGGGTCATTAGTTGCATTTGAATAAGTATCGGCAAGTTTTTTCAATGTTTGGTAGATAAAAATATTCATATCATCGATAAGCATGTTTTTTGTCCAAAGATCAATGCCTAATGTGTTTTTAACTTTACTATCCCAAAGAGAAATTAACATCGCTTCACAATACTTTTTTCCGGGATTTTCTGCATCGGTTGCATCCCATTGAATTTGTGAAGGCATTTTGTCATCATCAAGATTAATTCTAAAATTAATTTCTGCTTGCCTTTTCATACGATCCCTCAGAAAATAATATATCTGACATTACTTGTATATGCCTTATAGATACGAATTTTTTTTATAAATTGTCAAATAAAGTTATAGGAATAATAAATAGGATTAATGTTCAAAATATCTTTTAATTGCCTATATTTCCTTTTTAACAAATGATTTTAATGTAATAATAATGAATCTAGAAAATTATTTCACAACTTTTAGATCAAACATAATTGGAATAGATCAAGAGTTTACCTCCCCTTATGGTAAACAAAAACTTATTTATGCAGATTGGATTGCAAGCGGAAGATTATATAAACCGATTGAAGAAAAACTTATTAACGATTTTTATCCCAACGTTGGAAACACACATTCCGAATCTAGTTTTACCGGTACATCAATGACAGTCGCATATCATCATGCAAAAGAAATAATTAAACGACATGTAAACGCATCCGAAAATGATGTTATTATTACTCAAGGTACCGGAATGACCGGAATGGTGAATAAGCTTCAAAGAATTTTGGGTTTGCGTGTATGTGAGCAACTTGAAGCTTACTTAAACTTTCCGAAGGAAGATAAGCCGGTCGTTTTCATTACTCATATGGAACACCATTCAAATCATACTTCATGGTTAGAAACAATAGCGGATGTCGTAATTATTGAACCGGATGAAAGAAGCTACATCGATTTGAATCATCTCGAAGAACAACTCGAAGTTTATAAAGATAGGAAACTCAAAATCGGATCATTTACAGCGGCATCAAATGTGACCGGTGTACAAACAGATTATCACAAGATGGCAAAAATTATGCATCAACATGGTGGATTCTGCTTTATTGATTTTGCTGCAGCCGCACCTTATTCAGATATTAATATGCATCCCGAAGACCCTGAAGAGAAACTCGATGCAATTTTCTTCTCACCCCATAAATTTCTAGGCGGGCCTGGGACTACTGGAGTTTTAATTTTTGATTCTTCTCTCTATAAAAGAAAAATTCCCGATCATCCCGGCGGCGGGACAGTGGATTGGACAAACCCTTGGGGTGAACATAAATATGTAAATGATATCGAAGCTCGCGAAGACGGTGGTACACCCGGTTTTCTTCAAACAATCAAGACTGCTTTGACAATTAAATTAAAAGAAGAAATGGGTACCAAAAATATTCTTCAGCGTGAACACGAATTGTTAAAAATTGCGTTTGAGGGATTCCATAAAATGCTAAGTGTTCACATACTCGCACCTGAGTTTGAAGACAGACTCGGTGTGATTTCCTTTTATGTTGAAGACATTCACTATAACTTGATGGTAAAATTATTAAACGATCGCTACGGGATTCAAGTAAGAGGTGGATGTTCCTGTGCAGGAACTTATGGTCACTATTTACTTCACGTAGATCCTACACGTTCTAAAAGAATTACCGATAAAATTAACAAAGGTGACCTATCCGAAAAACCCGGCTGGGTTCGTTTATCGCTGCATCCAACTATGACTAATGAAGAATTGTATTTTATTTTAAATGCAATTAAAGAAATAATCTTAAACATTGATAAGTGGGAGAAAGATTATACTTACTCTCCCAAAACTAATGAGTACTATCATATCTCTGGTCACGATCAACACAAAGTAATTGAAAGTTGGTTTGAGGTATAGATTTTTGGAAGTCAATTTTAATTCGCCCATATAACTTATCATAAATGTGCAGTGTGTCAATCAGATTGTAAGTCGGAGAATTTCCCAGCTTAAACATTGCTACATATATTATTAGTGGGTATATTTGACGTAAATTTTGATTATGAATAAAGAAGAACTTATCAAATATTGGCTTGATGCTTCTAATATTGATTTCAAAGCGATGGAAAATTTGTTTAAGTCAAACGATTATGTTTGGTCTCTTTTCATAGGTCAACATACATTAATCAAATAAAAGAAGTTAGATTATGGTTGCTCGAACAACTGAAGAAATAAAAGAAATCGTTAAAAAGTATTACCGAATTCTTTTGCAATCCGGAGTACCAGTGGAAAAAGTATTTCTATTTGGCTCGTATAACCGTAATGAACAAACTAAGTATAGCGATATTGATGTTGCCGTTGTATTGAAAGAATACTTAGGAGATAGATTTAATACACGTTTAACGCTTATGAAGTTTGCAAGAGAGTTTGATGTAATTATTGAACCGCATCCGTTCCTCCTATCAGAATTTGATAGGACAAATCCCTTTGCCAACGAAATAATACAAATCGGCGAAGCACTTTCTTTCTAATAGTTAATTATGTTCAGCAATGATTAATTACCGATTGGATCTTAAGCTAAATTAAAAATGCAAAAAGCTTCTTAAAATTAACAGGAGTTACCCCGAAATTCTAATAACAGTTAAATCGACAATTTATCATTAGCATATCCACGGCAAAAAAAAGCGTAAGCCGCTAATTCGCGAATTTGCGGCTAAAAAAAGGAACTCGTTTTATGTGCTGAGTCTTTATTCGCTTAATCCAAAGGCAAAAGCGTAAGCCGGTAATGCGCGAATAAATAAAATATTGTTATACTACATATAATTAATTTTTCCATTTGCTAACTGCTAAAT
>DSBF01000256.1 GCA_011049495.1 Ignavibacteria bacterium | reverse complement strand
GGTTATCCACATAGTAACAGTATTGTATTTATTATTACTTTAAATATCTATAAAAGACTAATAAATATAGGTAACCGGTAATTGTTGATAAGTAATAAACAATTGAAAAAGAGAGCTTATTTTGATATATTTCAATTTTAATTTGGAGCAAAAAAATGGAATTTAAGGTCAACAGTAAAGAGCTTGAAAAACTTTTAACAAAAATAATCCCTGCTGTTCCAACCCGCACTCCAATGCCTATTTTAGAGAACTTTTTATTCGAGATAAAAGACGGCAAATTAACAATTCACGCAACCGATTTAGAGATTTCGCTTAAGTCATCCTTAAATGTAGTTGCCGAAGAAAATTTTGAAGCTGTTGTCCCGGCAAGACTCCTTTACGATGTTGTTAGGTCATTAAAAGAAACAACAATTTTATTCTCCGCTGATAATACCGGAAAGTTGAATCTAAAGACAGAGAAAGGAAGCTATACGTTAAGTTATACTGATCCGTCAGAGTACCCGGAAATACCCTCTTTCCCGGCTGAGGGAAGTGAAGATATTTCTCAATTTTCTATCAACGGAAATGACCTAAAGTATGCTTTTGAAAAAACAGCTTTTGCAATGAGTAAAGAGGAAATGCGCCCTGCAATGATGGGCACGTTATTCGATTTTGAAGAAGAAGGTTTGAGAGTTGTTGCAACAGACGGTCATAGATTAGCAAATCTTCTCCTGAAAAAAATAAATTATGGTAAAGTTGAGCAATATATAATTCCAGAGCGAGCTGTTTCTGTATTGTTGAAAATCTTTGATTCAAATGATGTCAAGATTTTCATGAGCAAAACACATATGTCGTTTTCATTAAACGATATTGAATTAATTACAAGGTTGATTGGTCAAAAGTATCCGGATTATCAAAGCGTTATTCCTTTAGAAAACGAATTTGAACTAAAAGTAAAATCAAGAGAACTACACGATGCTATAAAACGAATGATGCTCTTCTCTACATCAAACACCAAGAGAGTTAAGTTTTCTATTTCCAACAATAATCTTGAAATATCTGCCGAAGACCTTGATTTAGGTGCAAGCGGAAATGAAAATATAGAATGTAAATATTCAGGCGATTCTATAGATATTGGTTTTAACTCAGCATATGTTAATGATCTCCTTAATCACCTTGACGATGAAGAAGAAATAATATTCAAACTGCACTCACCAACGAAAGCGGTTATTGTTGTTCCGGAGAAGAAAAAAGAAGATGAAGAATTAATGATGTTATTAATGCCAGTAAGGTTGAACAACTAGAATGGTTTTAAAAGAACTTGAGTTAATTAGTTTTAGACTACATACTAACACGGTTCTTAAATTTTCTGATAAACTGAATTATATAGTTGGCGGTAACGGACAAGGAAAAACAACTATTTTGGAAGCTATATATTATTTATGTACAACTAAAAACCTTAACCAAGCCTTAGATAAAGAAGTAGTTACATTTAATAAAGATGATTTTGAAGTTAAGGGACTTTTCAAAGAAAAAGTTGAAAATAAAGTTCAACTGCTCTTCTCTAAAGAAACTAACAAAAAAAATACTTCATTAAACGAAAAAAAGGTTAGTAAAGCCTCTGATTTAATAGGAAAATTTCCGGTTGTAACTTTAATTCAACTTGACCATGCAATTACAATGGGGAGTCCAGCAGAAAGAAGGAAATTTGTTGACTCTGTTATTTCACAATCGAGTGATACATACCTAAAAACGTTATTAGATTATAACAGGATTTTGAAACAGCGGTCACAATTACTGTCGGAAATAAGAGAGGGATTTAGTAACTCGTTAGCTATGCAGCTTGATTCATGGACAGAGCTGCTTGTTAAAAACGGAACGTATTTAATTAAACAAAGAATAGATTTTTGCAACGAGTTCAAAGAATACCTTAAAAGTTCCTACGAAAAAATTATGGGAGAAAAAGAAACACCGGCTATAGAATATCTTTTCTTTTGTAATAATAATGATCAGATTGAAAAAAGGTTTATCAACTTACTTAAAGAAGAAAGAGAAAACGAAATTCGAAGAGCTGCAAATTTGATTGGACCACACAGAGATGATTTTCTTTTTACGGTTAACGGAATGGAATTAAGAAAATACGGCTCGCAAGGTCAGCATAAAACTTTTCAAATAGCGTTACGCTTCGGAGAATTTTTCTTTATTAAAGACAAAAAAGGAATTACACCGATATTTTTAATGGACGATGTTTTCGGGGAACTTGATACCTACCGGGCTCAGAAAATAAGTGATTATTTGAGAGAAATCGGGCAAGCTTTTATTACTATGACTGATTTCGGAAGGTTAGAAAAATTATACACCGACAACGGTAACTTGATTATAAAAGTTGACAACGGCAGCACCTCGTATGAAAAGTTATAAAAGTATATCGGAAATATTAGATGAAGAAATAACTTTCAAGAAATTTAAAACAGCAGTAGACGGTTACACGGTAGTTGATGAATTTCATGAAGTTTTCCCGGAACTAAAAAGTGTTGCAAAAGCAAAAAAGTTCGAAAACAATATTCTTTTTATACATGCCGAAAACTCTGTTTGGAGAAGCGAGTTAAATCTTAACAAAGAGAAGATAATTTCCAAACTAAACAAGTTTATGGGCAAAGAAGTAATTAAGAAAGTAAAATTTATTTAGCCAATTAAGGAATAGGTGAGTAAGTGGCAAAAACAGTTGAAAATAATTACACTGCGAAAAACATAAATATATTAAAAGGTTTAGAAGCAGTACGCAAAAGACCCGCAATGTATATAGGCGACGTAAGTTCGAGAGGGCTTCATCATCTTGTTAATGAAGTTGTTGATAACAGTATTGACGAAGCATTAGCCGGTTATAATGATACGATAAACGTAACAATAAACAAAGACGGCAGCGTAACTGTTGAAGACAGGGGAAGAGGAGTTCCTGTTGATATACACCCCGAAGAAAAACGCTCTGCTCTCGAAGTTGTTATGACAGTGCTCCACGCAGGTGGTAAGTTTGACAAAGACTCCTACAAAGTTTCCGGCGGTCTCCACGGCGTTGGTGTTTCGGTTGTTAATGCTTTATCCGAGTGGTGTAAGGTTGAAGTCAAGCGTGATGGTGAAGTTTTTTTCCAAGAATACCGGACAGGCATACCAACCGGACCAGTTAAGAAATTAGGAAAAGCAAAAAGAAACGAAACTGGAACTGTTGTAACATTTAAGCCGGATGAAGAAATATTTAAAGTAACTAAGTTCAACTTCGAAACCCTTGCAGAGAGAATGAGAGAACTTGCTTACTTAAACAAAACCGTAACAATTACAATAAGAGATGAAGCCGAAAATTTAGAAGAAAAATTTAGGTTTAAAGGCGGTATAGTAGAGTTCGTTAAATATTTAGACGAAACAAGAAATGCATTTCATAAACCGATTTTTATCGAAGGAGAAAAAGACGGAGTTCCGGTTGAAATAGCATTCGAATATAGCGACGCTTATTCAGAAAATATTCATACATATGTTAACAACATAAGTACCATTGAAGGCGGAACACACCTTGTTGGTTTTAAAACTGCTTTAACAAGAACATTTAACAATTATGCTTACAAAAACAATTTAATAAAAGAAAACAGCAAAATAACTTTAACCGGCGACGACTTTAGAGAAGGCTTAACAGCGGTTGTTTCTATAAAGGTAATGGAACCGCAGTTTGAAGGGCAAACAAAAACAAAACTCGGTAACAGCGAAGTTAAATCTGCCGTTGAAACATTGGTTGGTGAAAAACTTGCTGAATATCTCGAAGAAAATCCATCGGTTGCCAGAAAGATAATCGATAAATGTAAAAGAGCAGCAGAAGCTCGTGAAGCAGCAAGAAAAGCTCGGGATCTTATTAGAAGAAAAAATGCTCTTGATACTATGAATCTTCCGGGTAAGCTCGCAGATTGTTCAATCAGCGACCCCGAACACTGTGAAATCTATATTGTTGAGGGAGACTCAGCCGGGGGTTCTGCAAAGCAAGGCAGAGATAGAAGGTTTCAAGCGATTCTTCCTATAAAAGGAAAAATACTTAACGTAGAAAAAGCAAAGATTAATAAAGTTTTAGAAAACACGGAAATCCGTGCAATGATTTCGGCTATAGGTGCCGGGGTCGGTCCGGATTTCGATCCCGAAAAATCTCGCTACGGCAAAGTTATTATAATGACTGATGCCGACGTTGATGGAAGTCATATTAGAACATTGCTATTAACCTTCCTCTATCGTCATATGAAAGAACTTATCGCTACAGGAAGAGTTTACATAGCTCAACCACCTTTGTATAAAATCAAAAAAGGAAAAGAAGAACATTATGCTTACGATGACGAAGAAAGAGACAGAATTATAAAAAGATTTAGAAGTAACGGAAAATCAGAAGAAATTGATGAAGATGGAACACCAAAAGGTGTTACTCTATCACGATACAAAGGTTTGGGAGAAATGAATCCCGAACAGTTATGGGAAACAACAATGAACCCCGAAACCAGAACTCTTTTACAAGTAACACTTGAAGGAGTTGAAACAAATAAAATATTTGAAACCCTTATGGGAGATCAAGTTGAACCAAGAAGGGCGTGGATAGAAAAACATGCTAAGTACGCTAATTTGGATATTTGATAACAAAAGAAAAAAGAGAATAAATAAATGGCTACAATTTTTGAAAAAATAGCACCGGTCGCTTTAGAAGAAGAAATGAAGTCGTCATATATAGATTATGCAATGTCGGTTATTGTTGCAAGAGCATTGCCGGATGTTAGAGACGGACTAAAACCGGTTCATAGAAGAGTTCTTTTCGGAATGCATGAACTTGGAGTTGCATTTAATAAACCGTACAAAAAATCCGCAAGAATAGTTGGTGAAGTACTCGGTAAATATCACCCCCATGGCGATAGTGCCGTGTATGATACAATGGTTAGAATGGTTCAGGATTTTTCGCTCCGGTATCCTTTGGTTGACGGACAAGGAAACTTTGGTTCAATAGACGGTGATTCACCCGCAGCAATGCGTTATACCGAAGCACGTATGGCTAGAATAGCCGAAACAATGCTTCGCGATCTTGATAAGAACACCGTACACTTTGTTCCGAACTTCGACGAATCACTTCAGGAACCAACGGTTCTTCCATCGTATCTTCCTAATTTATTAGTAAACGGCGCCAGCGGTATTGCTGTTGGTATGGCAACCAACATTCCCCCACACAACCTAAGCGATGTTATTGACGGTCTTGTCTATCTTATCGATAAATTGGGCTGCAAGACCGAGGATCTAATAAAATTTGTAAAAGCCCCGGATTTTCCAACCGGCGGAATTATTTACGGCTATGAAGGTGTTAGAGAAGCTTATCTAACGGGAAGAGGAAGAATTGTTGTAAGAGCTAAAGCAAATATAGAAGTTCAAAAAAACGACCGGGAAAATATTATAATTACGGAAATTCCTTACCAGGTTAATAAAGCAAATTTGATTGAAAAAATTGCCGACCTTGTAAGAGAAGGCAAGATCAATGATATTTCCAACATTAGAGATGAATCGGATAGAGACGGATTAAGAATAGTCATAGAATTAAAAAAGACTGGTCAGCCGGCTGTTATATTAAACCAGTTGTTCAAGCATACTCAAATGCAGGTAACATTCGGCGTTATTATGCTTGCTCTTGTCAACGGTCAACCGAAAGTGCTTACTCTTCATGAAATGATGAAGCACTTTTTAGATCATAGAATGGATGTTCTTGTTAAAAGAACAAAATTTGATCTTGATGCAGCCGAAAAAAGAGCGCACATTTTGGAAGGCTATATAATTGCTCTTGATAATATTGACGAAGTAATTGAAACGATAAAAAAATCAAGAGACGTAAACATTGCTCAAGCCAACTTAATGAAGAAGTTTAAGCTGTCGGCAGCTCAGGCAAAAGCTATTCTAGATATGAGACTGCAAAGATTAACAGGTCTCGAAAGAAAGAAAATAGAAGACGAATACAAAGAAACTATTAAACTTATAGAAAGACTCAAAACAATTTTAGCGGACGAAAAGAAGCGAAAGAATATAATTAAAGAAGAATTGATTGAGTTAAAAGATAAATACGGCGATGAAAGAAGAACAGAAATAGTTTACGATTTCAAAGAATTCGATATAAAAGATATTATAGCCGAAGAAGATGTTGTTGTAACTATTTCTCACAGCGGATTTATTAAAAGATTTCCGGTAAGCGGATATCGCAAACAATCGCGCGGCGGTAAAGGTATTACCGGCGCCGGTACAAAAGACGAAGATTTCATAGAGCACATGTTTATTGCGTCAACACATCATTACATAATGTTCTTTACCGACAAAGGAAAATGTTACTGGCTTAAAGTTCATGAAATTCCCGAAGGAGGAAGAGCATCAAGAGGTAGATCGATATTAAACCTTATTGAAAAAGATAAATCCGAACTCATCACAGCATTTATAAGCGTAAAAGAATTTACAGATGATAAATATTTATTGATGTTTACCGAAAACGGCACTGTCAAAAAAACAGTTCTAAGCGCTTATTCAAATGTACGAAAGGGTGGAATACAAGCGATTAATCTTTCTAAGGAAGATAGGTTAATAGAAGTTAGGGTTACCGACGGAACACAAGATATAATTATCGGAACACATAACGGAATGGCTATTAGATTCAACGAAAATGATGTTAGAAATATGGGAAGAACCGCCACCGGTGTTAGAGGAATTAGACTAGGCAAAGGAGATAAAGTCATAGGCGGTATCTCGGTTAAGCACGCTACCACGCTTCTTGTTGCAACCGACAAGGGCTACGGTAAGCGTTCCGATCTCAACGATTATAGAATTACCAAACGCGGCGGTAAAGGTATAATTACAGTAAAAACCGGTGATAAGAACGGTAAGATGATTTCCATTATGCAGGTAAATGACAACGATGAGTTGGTAATTATGACCGTAAAAGGGATGATTATTCGACAGGGAGTTAACAACATAAGAGTTAGGGGAAGAAACACATCGGGAGTTCGTCTAATCAGATTGAACGAAGGCGATCAAATTGCAGATATTGCAAGAGTTGTAAGTGAAGAAGAAGATCAAAAACTAAAAGAATAGAGTAAAAGGCTGATCGATTAGGTCAGCCTTTTTTCGTTTAAAATAATTTAAAGGTGAAATCATGTCACATAAAAACCCCAATATCGAATCTAAGTGTGTGCACTCAGGAATTAAAGAATATCAATACGGACCTGTTGTTCCCCCGATTTATCAAACATCTACATTTAAGTTTGAGAGCACATCTCATGGAGCAGCATTGTTCAAAGGTGAAGAAAAAGGTTACATTTACACGAGAATGTCGAATCCGACAATAGAAGCAATGGAAGATGCGATTGCCGATTTGGAAGAAGGTTATAAAGCTCTTGGTTGCGCAAGCGGAATGGCAGCTATTCATACCGCGCTTGCAACACTTCTTAACGCCGGTGATCATGTTGTCTGTTCAAAATCTGTTTATGGTCCGACAGCCACATTGTTAAGTACGGTATTTTCTCGTTTCGATATCGAAACAACATATGTTTCCGGTTCAAACATAGAAGATGTTAGAGAAGCTATAAGATCGAATACAAAAGTTATTTATTTAGAAACACCGGGCAACCCGACTCTTGAAATAACCGATATAGAAGAAGTATCAAAAATTGCACATGCAAACAATATAAAGGTTGTTGTAGACAATACATTTATGAGCCCTGCGTTACAGAAGCCGATTACATTAGGTGCCGATGTCGTGGTTCACAGTTTAACAAAATTTTTAAATGGTCATGCCGATGTTGTGGGAGGCATTATCGTTGTTAAGGACGAACAATCTTACAAGAACTTTAGAAAAGTATTAAATCAACTTGGTGGTGTAATTGATCCGTTTAATGCATTTCTCGTTCATCGAGGAATTAAAACACTTGCATTAAGAATGGAACGCCATACAGAGAACGCTATAAAAATTGCAAAATATTTGGAAGAACATCCGAAAGTAAAATGGGTTCGTTATCCCGGACTTAAATCTCATCCGCAGTATAATGTTGGTCAGAAACAGCACAAACTTCCGGGCGGGATGATAACATTTGAATTAAAGGGCGGGTATCAAG
>DSBF01000258.1 GCA_011049495.1 Ignavibacteria bacterium | reverse complement strand
TTTGTAAATACAACCGGAATTCGTTTACTATATTTGGCTTTAACAACTTCATCAAGCCATCCGAATTCTGTTTTTAAAACTTTACGATATAAGAATAAAAGTGCAGCCAGCGCTTGGTTTTGTGTTGATGCTGAAACTTTGCGTTCAATTGCTAAATGTGATAGATAATTTTCAATTTGCTTTTTTGATCTTTCTTTCGGATGAACTTCTCTATCAAACAAGATGAACTCGCGTATCCATTTAGTATATGCTTCTATTGTTTTTTTGCTGTAGCGTTCGGATTGTAATTTTAGCTTTACTTGGTCAAGCAGCTTCGGTTTGCTATTAAAAGTACTTGTAATTTTTTTCAAGTGATTACTGCAACTTTAATAGTTTGTAATTGTTAATTAAAATAAACCATTCAATCATTTTTAGCAAGATATTTATTAACAGATATTTAATCTTCTTTAATGATAAAAAAAAATCCCGGCTGTACAATGAACCGGGATTCTGACTTTTGATTTCTGACTCCCGCATTCGTTGAAGTTTCTTCCTACACTAAAGTTACGGAGGACAGGACGGTGGGTAAGTTAGGGCTGAAGACTTAATTCGCGAATAAAAGCAAAAAAAATCTTTTGCCGCGAATTCGCGAATGAATTAGCGCATTTGCGGCTTGGCTTTTCTATTTTTTATTTTATCAATCCATTTTTTGAAGCCTATTTTATTTTGTGCGGAAATCATAGATAGAAATTTAAACTCATTCAATAAAAAAAATCCCGGCTCTAAAATGAACCGGGATACTGTCTTTCGATTTCTGTATTCTGACTTCTGTATTTTGACTGTTGCCCTTTTACATCGAATCTATAATATTGTTAAATGTACTGCTTGGACGCATTTCTTTTTCCGCTAAATTTTCATCCGGGGAAAAATACCCGCCTATATCAACCGGCTTACCCTGTGCGGCAATAAGTTCTTGATTTATTTTCTCTTCATTTTCCTTTAGAGCATTTGCTATTTTTTCAAAACGTGATTTAATTTCTTCATCTTCATTTTGCTCTGCTAATGCTTCCGCCCAATATAAAGTAAGATAAAATGAACTTCCCCTGTTATCTATCTCGTTTACTTTACGCGAGGGAGTTTTTTGATTTTCCAAATATTTACCGACTGCCTTATCAAGAGCTGCTGCTATAATTTTAATTTTTTCGTTTCCGGTTTTCTCATATGCTAATTCGAGTGACGGAACTAAAGCACAGTATTCACCGAGTGAATCCCATCTTATATGACCTTCTTTTAAGAATTGCTGAACATGTTTAGGAGCCGATCCGCCTGCTCCGGTTTCAAACAATCCGCCGCCGTTTAGCAACGGTATAATTGATAACATCCGTGCACTTGTGCCGAGTTCTAATATCGGGAATAAGTCGGTAAGATAATCACGAAGAACGTTACCCGTCACCGAAATCGTATCCAATCCTTTACGAACTCTTTCCAAAGTAAATTTCATTGCATCAACGGGGGGTAATATTTTTATATCCAAACCGGTTGTATCGTGTTCGGGTAAATAAGCATTAACTTTTTTGATGATCTCGGCATCGTGACCACGATTTTCATCAAGCCAAAAAACTGCCGGCGAACCGCTGGTTTTAGATCTGTTCACGGCAAGTTTCACCCAGTCGCGTATTGCATCGTCTTTAGCTTGACATGCTCTAAAAATATCGCCTTTTTCAACTTTCTGTTCGAGTATGCTTTCACCGGAAGTTTTAACGATTCGAATTGTGCCTTCGGCAGGCGCGGTAAAAGTTTTGTCGTGTGAACCGTATTCCTCTGCTTTCTTCGCCATCAAACCGACGTTTGACACACTACCCATTGTGGAGGGATCGAACTGTCCGTTCTTCTTGGCGTCTTCTACAATTTCTCTATACATAGTTGCATAACATCTATCGGGTACCATAGCAATTGTATCTTGAAGTTCGTCATTTTTATTCCACATTTTTCCGCCGTCGCGTACAATGTTCGGCATTGATGCATCTACGATAATATCATTCGGTCTATGCAAGTTTGTAATTCCTTTTCTTGAATCAACCATAGCAAGTGCAGGTTGATATTCATATACTTTGTTGATGTCGGCTTCAATTTCTGTTCTTTTCTTTTCGGGAAGTTTATTCAATTTTGAAAGCACATCCGCCAAACCGTTATTAACATTTGCACCGATGGATTTTAATATCTCTGCATGTTTATCCAATGCATCTTTGAAGTAAACCGAAACACAATGCCCGAACATAATCGGATCGGAAATTTTCATCATTGTAGCTTTTAAGTGAAGTGAAAGAAGTACATCATCTTTTTTGGCTTCTTCAATTTGCTCTGCATAAAATTTTCTTAATGCCGCAACATTCATAACGGATGAATCTAAAACCTCTCCTTCAAGCAGAGATAATTTTTCTTTTAGAACTTCAGTCTTACCATTATTATCCACGAATTCAAATTTCACATCGCAAGGTTCATTGAGTGTTACGGATTTTTCCGTTTCGTAAAAATCTTTTTCATTCATATGCGCAACACGTGCTTTTGAACCTGATTCAGGCCAGGGTCTCATCATTTTGTGCGGATGTTTTTTAGCAAATTCCTTAACTGCTGCAGCCGGTCTCCTGTCGGAATTACCTTCGCGAAGTACAGGGTTTACTGCCGAGCCGAGTACCTTTGCAAATCTTTTCTGCAATGCTTTTTCTTCATCGTTCTTTGGTTCTTCCGGGTAGTTAGGAATATCATAACCTTTTTCCTGTAATTCTTTTATTGCCGCTTGAAGCTGAGGTATTGATGCACTTATGTTGGGAAGTTTAATAATGTTTGCATCGGGAGTTTTGACTAATTTGCCGAGTTCATCTAAGTAATCGGGTATTTTCTGTTCTTCGGTAAGTTTATCGGGAAAATTTGCAATAATTCTTCCGGCAAGTGAAATATCTTTTGTCACGAATTCTATTCCCGTTCCTTTAGTAAATGATTTTACTACAGGAAGAAAACAATAAGTAGCCAAAGCCGGTGCTTCATCAATCTTTGTCCAAATAATTTTGTAATCTGTCATTTAGCTTGTCCTATATTTTTAGTATAAATAATTAGTTTCGGTTGAAAATTAAGTGTATCGAAAAAATTCGAGTCGAAAGTTAATCAACTTTGGTTATAATTGGAAATGGGAAGGGATTTAGCGGATTGACGAATAATTAGTTCTTGTGTTAATATTTAATTGTGCACTTTGTGGAATCTTCGTGTTCCTTGTGGTTTCAAAGCTTTACCACGAAGAGCACAACGGAGTCACAAAGTTCACAACATTCAACAGAAGTGAATGCCTTAATTTGCGGATCTGCGGATTGACTTTTTGCCGCGGATGCGCTAATGAAAAACGAATAAAAACTCGAATTGTAAAAATGATTTATTCGCGGATTCGCGGCTTAATGTTTTTGAGGAAATTATCAACTAAATAGACTCTGTTTCACTTTTCACGTTTGATTTTTGCCCGTTCTTCCCGCAGTCTTGAACCCATGCAGTGTATCCGCCGGTTAAATTTATTACGTTATCAAATCCTTGATTCAATAAATAGCTTGCGGCTATTGCCGACCGGTCACCGGTTTGACAGTGGACAACAACCGGTTTATTCTTTTCAATCTTGTCTAAATTTTCATTAATGTAACCGACATGAATATTATCCGATCCATTAATATTCCCGCTTTTATACTCGCTCAATCCTCTTACATCAATAATTTGTACATTATCTTCTTCTATCAGGTTAGATAATTCGGAGCATGTAATTTGGTTTAACGTTCTCAATTCGTTACCGGCATTTGCTAATGCATCCATATTAGGTAGATAGCCGTATATATTATCTAATCCAATTCTGATTAGTTTTTTTGTTAAGTCTTCAATTCTATGATCGGGAGCAATTAGAATAAAAGGTTCGTTATAGTTAAGCATCCATCCAGCCCAAGTACTGAAAGAAGCGTTATCTTGTATATTTAATGAACCGGGGACATGTCCTCCTGCAAAAGAGAGTTTATCCCGTGTATCAACTATTTTAATTTTTTTATCAACCGCATTTTTGAATTGGTTCAAAGTCATTCTACCAGGTCTGGGAATTCCTCCTAAAATTTGCGGACCGACTTTGTTTAACTTTTTCATCATAGCAAAATATTTCGGCGGTTCGGGCTGCCCATCTAATAACTGCTTAACAAATTCATCTTCATCGTCAATGTTCAATGCCCAATTAATAATTCTTTCATAACCAACGGTTGTACTCGGTACTGCTCCCAAAGATTTACCGCAAGCGGAGCCAGCTCCGTGTCCGGGCCAAACTTGAACATAATCCGGTAATGACTTAAACTTTTTTAATGATTGAAACATTTGCCGCGCACCCTTTTCCATCGTTCCTGTAATTCCGGCAGCTTTCTCTAATAAATCGGGTCGTCCAATATCACCGACGAAAACAAAATCACCGGTGAATAACATAATCGGTTTTGTACTTGCAGCACCATCCGTTAAAAGGAAACTAATATGTTCTGGAGTGTGACCGGGAGTGTGCATTACCTCTAAAATTAGATTACCAACCTTGAATTTATCACCGTCTTTTAGACCGGTATGTTTGAATTGATACTGCCAATCTTCTCTGCCTTCATCGCTAAGTAAAATTTCTGCACCGGTAACTTGAGCAAGTTCACGTGAGCCGCTTAGAAAATCTGCATGAATATGTGTCTCTGCAATTTTTGTAATACGCATATTTTCTCGTTCGGCAATTTGCAAGTATGTATCAATATCTCTTTTAGGATCAATTACGATTGCTTCACCGGTAGCCTGGCATCCGATAAAGTAACTTGCTTGCGCTAATCCTTTTTCATATACGTGTTCGAAATACATTATTACTCCGATTTATTATTAAACTCTTTATTAGTAATCTTCGAGGCGGCAATACAAGTGACCGAAGGCTGCACTTTCTTTATAAACTTTATTGCAGAGATGAAGTCTGCGGTTATTTTTTGGTAACGTTATTAAGTTTCATTTTCGCAGACGTAAAGTCTGCGGTTACTTTTGGGTAATGTTAATATGTTTCATTTTCGCAGACATAAAGCCTGCCTGACCGCAGACAGGTCTGCGGTTACTTTTGGGTGATGTTAATATGTTTCATTTCCGCAGACGTAAAGCCTGCCTGACCGCAGACAGGTCTGCGGCTACAAAAATTATATTTAATTATTCAATTTCGCCCATCCAACCGATGATACCGGGTTCGAGGTTATAAACTTTTGTGAAGCCTCTTTGTATCATTGCTCTTCCGGCATGATAGCTTCTGTTGCCGCTTCTGCAATATAAGTAGTAACTTTTTTCTTTATCGAGTTCATCAATCTTATCAAGAAACATTGGGTCCATAATATCTATTAACTTAGAATTAGGAATACGTGCCTCCTCATGTTCACCTTTAGTGCGAACATCTATAAGTACAGCATCATTATCTTCTTTAACTTGCTTTTCAAATGTTGACGAATCTAAATCAACAACTTGTACTTTGTTCGCTGAACCGAATAATCCCATTATTTCTCCTAAATTTATTCTATAAACTTGTGTAGACTTCTCTAGTGATAATGTAAATTCCCATGACCAAAACGAAATAACCAAATACCGGTTTTAATTTTTCGTTCGAGATAAACTTTGAAAAATAACTGCCGAAGAATATACCAATAACTGATAACCCGGAAATAACAAATAGAAATATCCAATCCACTGTTAAGTTTGTACCGATATCGCCCGTGAAACCTATCAACGACTTAACAGCAATTATAAGTAAAGAAGTTCCGACGGCAACTTTCATAGGAAGTTTTGCAAGAATTACTAATGCCGGTATAATCAGAAATCCACCACCTGCACCAACTAACCCGGTTAAAATACCTACGGCAATTCCTTCGAAAAATATCATCGGATAGTTAAATTTAATTACCGAATCAACCGGACTAAATTTGCTTTTCTTTATCATAGAAACCGAAGCCGCTATCATCAGTGCAGCAAATAATATCATTATGAAAATGTCTTTGGTAAGAATAAAACTACCAAGTTGAAACAATTCCCCAGGTATTGCCGGAACAATAAATTTTCTTGTAAGAAATACAGCCATAAAAGATGGAACAGCGAAAACAAAAACAGTACTAAAACTAATTTCTTTTCTTTTTATATAAGTGAATGAACCTACAAGTGCAGTCAATCCTACTATAAATAATGAATATGCTGTAGCCGGAACCGGGTCAATGTTTAATAAGTAAACTAATATCGGGACGGTAAGAATTGAACCTCCGCCGCCGATTAGCCCCAAAGCAATTCCGATAAACAATGCAGCAATGTAGCCTAATATTTCTAACATAAATTTTGTTATTTTATTGGAGGGTGGATGTAACAGCAATAAAAAGGATTCAAGGTGTGATTTGAAAGATTTACATGTCCTCTACGATATCCGGTTCAACAGTAAGTTTAACCAGATCAACACGCGTTTTGTCGGAACGAAGTATCGTAAAATTATACTGCCCAATTGAAAACTCTTCACTCTTAACCGGAATTCTTCCAAGTTCCGAAATAATATAACCGGCTATAGTTTCGTAATCACCTTCGGGAAAACCAAGATCAAACTCTTCATTGATCCGGTCAATTTCAACTTTACCGCTGAATACATAAGTTGTTTCGTTAATTTTTTTACTTACTTCTTCCTCTTCATCGTATTCATCTCTAATTTCACCGAGCATCTCCTCGATAATATCTTCAACTGTAATAATTCCGGCAGTACCACCGAACTCGTCAACAACAACCGCTATTGAAATACTTTTCTCTAAAAGTTCGTTCAGCATTTCCAAAGTCTTTTTAGTTTCGGGGACGAATATCATATCACGCATAATTGATTTTATATTTTCCGGGTTCTTGAATAAATCTTTGGCAATTATCAATCCTTTTATATTATCAAGATTTTCTTCATACACCGGAATTTTTGTATAACCGGAATCTATTAGTATTTGCAATGTTTCTTCGATTGAACTGTTAATTTCAATTCCTACTATACCGGTACGCGGCGTCATACATTCATAAACTTTTTGATCGCGCAGATCGATAATTTTACTAATAATATCCGATTCCCTTGCGTCTACTTCACCGGCTGCGGAGCTTTCGTAAATCAATTCTTGAAATTCTTCTTTGTCAAATAATTGATGCGTTTCAACTTCATCCAAATCTTTTCTTTTGGTTAACAAATCGGAAATAGATGAAGTAATCTTTACAAAAGGATAAAGAATGAATGTAAATATTCTAATCGGTGTGGATAATATTCCGAAAAGATAATCCGCCGTTTCTCTTGCAATATATTTTGGTATTATCTCACCGATGATTAAAAGTAGTGTCGCGGTAATTAACAATATTTCAAAATCGTTAAATTGAAATTGAGTTGTTAAAAAAACTGTGGATATTGAAGCAAAAGCAATATTTACAATATTGTTGGATATTAAAATTGTCGAAAAAAATATTTGCGGATTCTTTACAAAGTAATTCGAATTCTTTGCGGATAAATTTTTCTGACGTGCGCGGACTTCAATTTTTATTCTGTTTGCAACAACATATGCTATCTCTGATGATGAGAAAAAAGCGCTGAATAATAAAAGTACTATTAATATTATCAATTCCATTACAGTTAATGTGCCTTCTGAATTACAAGTTTCTTTTCATACCGTGAAAAAATTCTATCATCCAATTTAAAAATAAATTCAACATCTACTTCAGTATTTACATCAAAATTTTCTTTAACATTCATACCGTCTTTGGTGGAAAATATTAGAAGCTTTTTATTATCGCTGGACGTATTTTCACCTATTCTAATAACCGGTTCAATTGAATAGAATTGCAAATCGTTTTGATAAATATTTATTGTTGATAATGCAATTTGTTCATATTCATATTCAGATGATTCCGTAACTTCTATTTCGCCGGTAATGTTAATACGCGGATTGAAATCCGGTCCGGGCATCATATTTATCCATACAAAAACTTGTTTTAGATTAATCCCCTTTTCATCCAAAGTAAGTTCATCCTTGTTTAATTTATCATTTGAACAATCACTTGATGCACAAGCGTATAGTATAAATAAAGATATTAT
>DSBF01000017.1 GCA_011049495.1 Ignavibacteria bacterium | reverse complement strand
TAAGAAAAGCAATTGCAACGTTAATAATGATTGGCGGTGCGGTAATTATGTTGTATTGATTTGTAAAGCGACGATCCTTCGTCGCTTATTCCAGAATTTAGTTAACCCAAAGCAAGCGACCAAGGATGGTCGCTTTACAATTAAGATTCAAATCCTTTTCGGCTTGTAACTCCCTTTTGGTAGTAATGTTTTACTTCTTTCATCTCGGTAACGAGATCGGCGAGGTCAATTAATTCTTGCGGACAGTATCTTCCGGTAAGAATTAATTCTTTATTGGAAGGTTTGGACTTAACAGTATCAATAACATCTTGAAGTTCAATCAACCTGAAGTATATAGAAACGAGTACTTCATCTAAAATAATTATATCAAAATTACTTTTTGCGAATTCGTCTTTTACTTTTTGCAATGCAGAAATTGCTTTATTCTTTTCTTCATCGCTTGGTAGTTCTTTTTTATAAACAAACTCGTCACCGCAATATTGTTCAATCGAAATGAATTCTTTGAAATACTCCAACGCATTCAATTCGCTATACGGATATTCTTTCATGAACTGAATTATTAACGATCTATATCCAGCACCGGCAGCACGAATTGCTTGCCCAATCGCAGCAGTTGTTTTTCCTTTTCCGTTACCGGTATAGATTTGAATGTAACCTTTATCGAGATGTTTTCGTTCAATATTCATTTAACTATCGCCTTAGAAAAATACAGCGAAGAAATAATTAATTTGTAAACCTCTCTGTGTTCCTCTGTGCTCCTCTGTGAAACTCTGTGTCAAAAAAAGAAGTTACAAAGAGTACCACAAAGAAAAATTAGTTACTTTATCTTCCCGTTCAGAAGTTCTTCAATCAATCTATCGGTTTTGTAAACATGTTTTAGTGATTCAATTAATCCTTTTGAATCAACTGCAACCGCACGATTATTTTCTGGAATAAAAAGATAATTTCCTGCAAGACTTTCCATATTTCCGTCAAACACTAATCCGATTACTTCCCCGTTTTTATTTACAATCGAGCTGCCGGAGTTACCGCCTACAATATCAAGCGTTGCGGCAAAATTAATTGGAGTACTTAGTTCTAATCCATCCGGAGGAGTTTGCCAATTAGGTGTTAATCCCCATGGATAAAGTTTTTGACCAAATGAAAAATAACGATCGTATAAACCGTAATATGTAGTTTTTCCTGGGGCAATTGTACCGTTGTATTCATAACCTTTTATTACGCCATCCGATAATCTTAGCGTGCCCGTTGCATCGGGTGGCATTTGGTTACCGAATACTTTTACAATTAGTTTACCGAGTTCTTGATTAAGCACGGTCAGTGTCTGGTTTATCTCTTTGTTTTTATCAGTAATCCTCTGCAATTCATCTTTTGTGTTTTCAATGAAGTAAATGAAAGGATCCTTCAGGTTAAGAATTTCATCTTTGGACTTATCTGCCAAACTCAATACTTTTTCTCTACTGCCGAGAACTGAATTCGATAAAATATAATCAACAGCTTCATTCCCCTTTTTATCATTAAATAATTTTTTAGTTAATTGGTTATCGTCACCCAATTCAAAATAAACAGACGAAACAAAAGCCCGTAAAATTTTTCTTTCTAATTCTTCATCAAAATCCTCAGGATAAATTTCTTCAAGAGTACTTTTTAGATTTTCTTCTTTAAATTTCTCTTTGCGTTCGTCATTCGGTAAATTTAATTCTTCAACAAGTTCGTAAATATCTTTTGCTATTCGTAAATACTTAGGTCTGCCCCACGGAACTAAATTATAAACAAAATCTTTATAACCTAACTCTCGCTTTTCATTAAATAATTTTTCAAAACTTTCCCAAAGATGCCCATATTCTGATTTTAATTCCGGATCATTTTCAACAATGTTTCTTAATTTCGATTCAAATAATTTTTTACGGTTCATTAATGTTTCATCGGTAATGCCGATTTGCCTGCCGTGAAAAACCTTTCGAGAATTACCAAATCCCATAACTCTATTCAGCAATTCTGATTCACGTTCAGGATACTTCTCGAACATTTCATAATATGCTTTATAAACTTCGTCAAGATATTGAATCATAAAAGGATTTTGAATATCCCGTAAATATTCGAGTTCCGCTACAGACAACTGCCGATTTGTACTTCCGGGTCTTCCAATTATAAAAATTGGTTCACCTTCTTCTGCCCCTTCGGCATTATACTTAAAGAAATGGTCAACCTTCATAGGTTCACCGTTTTCATCATAAGCTCTAACAAACATAAAGTCGAGTTCATAACGAGGGTAGGTAAAGTTATCCCAATCCCAACCGGTTGAAGCAATTTGGAATTCCGGTGCCATAACAAGTCTTATATCACTATATCTTTTGTAGAGATAAAGCGAATACTTTCCGCCGTTATATAACGTAACAACTCTTGTTACTAAACCGGTTTCATCAGCATATTTGTTTTCAATCTCTTTTATCTTTTCATTTCTTGCATCAACTTTTTCTTTATCACTATCAAATTGATTCATTGCAGAATTAATTTCTTCTGTAACGTCAATTATTTTTATAAGTTGATCGACAAACAATCTTTCAATTATTCTTTCATCTTCAAGAGTTTCGGCATAGAAACCATCTTTGAGTAAATCTTCACCTTCTTCTTGAACAGAAACAATTCCGCCACGGGCACAATGATGATTTGTTAGTATCAAACCATCTTCGGAAACAAAAGCAGCCGAACAGCCGCCACCGAATTGTACTGCAGCTTTTTGTAATTTTTCAATCCATTCTTCAGTTGGTTCAAAACCGTATTCATCCATAAAATAGTCTAAGGGAAGATCATCGAAAGTCCACATCTTGCCAAAATCAGTTAAGTAATTAGTATTAGGCGAAAGTGTTTGCTGAGCAAATGCTATGTTTGCAATTAAAAAGAAAACAGCAGTAAAAACTGCCGTCTTCTTAATAAAATTAAAAGTCATTTTATGTCTGTTAATTTTATTCATTTTATAACCAAGATTTATTTAACAATTTTATTGTTTTCAATTTCTTTTAGCAATCTATCTGCTTTATAAATATCACGTAGTGCTTGGATAATGCCTTCTGCGGCAACGGTTATCGATCGATTTGTTTCCGGCATAAAAATAAAATTACCTATTATCGATTCAATATTACCGTCAAAGACAACACCAACAAACTCACCGGCTTTATTTACAATTGGGCTGCCGCTTTGACCGCCAATCACATCTATATCGGTTATAAAATTTACTGGTGTTGATAGATCAAAATCTTTTGGATAATTGATCCATCTTTCAGGCAAATCCCAAGGAAATTTTTTATTGTGAGAATAATATCTATCATACAAACCGTAAAAGGTTGTAAAGTAAGGAGCGATTGTGCCATTATACTCAACTGTTCTTACTCGTCCGTCACCAATTCTCATTGATCTATTTGCATCCGGCGGAATTGATGTTCCGTAAATATCAAACATAACTTCACCAAGCATTTGGCTTAATACTTTTTCTGTTTCGTTTACTTGGTCATACTTAGCCTGCAGTTCTTTCAGTTCATCTGTAGTAAGAAGAATAAACTGCACAAAAGGATCTTCGCTTTCTAAAATTGCATCTGCACCTTTCGCTGCAATTTCCTTTATTGATTCGGCATCGGTTATTACAGTTTTACTCTTCGCATATTCAACTGCTTTATAACCTTCTTGGTTATTTGTAAGTAACTTTACAATTGAATGATCATTGCCGAGGTTTAATTTAATGTAATCAAACTGAACTTTTAGTCTAGCATCTTCTAATGGATGGTCGAATTTCTCCGGGTAAATTGCATCTATTGTTTCTTCAAGACTATCTTCTTTGTATTTAGGATTTCTTTCCTCTTCGGGGAGTTTTAATTCATTTGCTAACTCAACTAAACTTTTTGCAATTTTAAAGTAAGTTGGTGCGAGTCTTCCTGTAACCGTATAAGCTGCTACTTTTTCACTGTATTTTCTAGCTTCTTCTCGATTCTTTTTAATGGAAGTCCAAAGATGTCCGTAAATTTTTTGCAGTTCCGCATCTTTTGCAATTTCAGACTGAAGATTTTTATCAAATGCTTCTTTTCGTGCAATTAGATACGGGTCATTTAATCCCTTTACAACATTTCTTGCTACCTTTTCAGAATTGCCTACAAAACTTAACATACTAGCAAACTCATCTTGACGCTCGGGATATTTTTCCATCAGCGAGTAAAGTTCTGTCAACATTGATGTCATCAAAAATGAATAATTTCTATAGGTGATATCTCGATTAAAACGTAACTGATCCGCTGTTTTTAATCTGCTAGTTGATCCGGGGCTACCGATAATAAACAACAATTCATCTAACTCAACTCCTGATGTATTCCAGTTGTAATAGTTTTCGGTTTTAAGAGGATTATCATCTTCGTCATAAATTCTGAAAAAAGCATAATCAAGATTATAGCGAGGATATGTAAAGTTATCCGGGTCACCTCCGTACATACCAACCCAATCTTCGCCGATAAAAACAAGTTTTACTTTATCATATCTTTTATAACCGTGTAAAGCATATCTGCCGCCGTTATAGTAAGAAACGACTTCACATTTTAAACCGGTCTGTTCATTATACGAATTTTCAATTTCTTTTATTTTTTCATCTCGTGCTTTAATCTTGTTATCATCACCCTCTGCCGCATTTATTGCATCAATAACTTGATCAGTCACATCTCTAATAAGTTTTAATTGATCGGCATACATATTCGGAACTAATCGTTCTTCTTCCAAAGTTTCGGCATAAAATCCGTCTCTATAAAAATCTTCACCTTCTTCTTCAACTGCGTTTCTGTGCCAAGTTGAACAATGATGATTAGTAACAATTAATCCGTCTTCGGAAACAAATGAAGCGGTACAACCGGGTATTCTTAAAGTAGAAAGTTGTACGTGATTCAACCATTCTTCTGTTGCAATAAATCCGTAAGTATTTTTCCAATAATCAATAGGAGGAAAATCGAATGTCCACATCTTGCCGGTATCGAATTTTTTTGCTTGAACTGTATCGGGATTAAAAGCTTGTTGAGAATAAATTGTATTAAATGAAATGAGTAAGAATAAAATAATGCTGAAGTATTTTGTAACGAGTGATTTGGAAAGCATTGTATTGAATCCCTTATTTTTTATATGAATAGTAATAATTAGACGTATCTATCTCTTGCAAGTTAATAAGAAAATTTAAGATAAAAAATTAGACTTCTGCGATAAAATAAAAAAGGCACCAATAGTTTGGCGCCTCTCTCGAAATGATTCGTTCTTGAAAATATCAGTAAAATGCATCGGGGAAATAATAAGCAGAAATTTCTTTTTGATCTTCTTTCGTGCCATGACAGCGGGAACATTTTTCAATTGTAAAAACTACAGGCTCTTCACTTGGTTCGGCTTCAATAAAATCAATTATTGTTTCGCAATTAAGACATTGAACAATGTGATGTGTTTCTATTTTTGTTCTACAAGTCGGACATAGTAAATTGTCCTCGCCCCCATCCATATATTCTTCACAGTTATAAATTAAACCGCATTTTTGATTCGAGCAGACTGTGAATTTTTTTGAAGAATTGTAGAAATGAGCTATATCAACCTCCTTATTTGATTCAGCTAAAGATAATCCGATGACTTTCTAAATGCTATGTAAAAATGTGGTAATCATAATTTTGTGCACTGTTTCTAATCTCGTCTGCATTAAGTATCTTGGTGTTTAATTTCTGTAAAAATTAAGGAAACACTAATGGAAAAAATAGCATCATTTAAAGCATACGATATCCGTGGTAAAGTACCCGGCGATTTGAATGTTGATCTTGCTTATAAAGTTGGCAAAGCTATTGTAAAATACTTAAATGCAAAAAAAGTTTTGATTGGAATGGATGTTAGAAAATCATCCCCTGAATTAGCAGAGGCATTAACAAAAGGAATTACCGAAAACGGCGCTGATGTTTATGATTTAGGTTTATGCGGAACTGAAATGATTTATTTTGGAACTCCGCATCTAAATGCTGATGCAGGTGTTATGATAACCGCTTCCCACAATCCGCCGGAATACAATGGTTTAAAATTCGTTAAAAAAGGTTCTGTACCGATGGGATATGATTCCGGACTTTCTGAAATTGAACAAATGGTATTAAAAGGTGATTTTGAAGTTGAAGGTGTGCAAAAAGGAAAAGTTGAAAAAATTGATATAATGAACGACTTTATTAATAATCTTAAGCAATTTTATGATGCAAAAAAAATCAACCCATTTAAAGTAGTAGTAAATGCAGGTAACGGTTGTATTGGTCCCGCTTTAGATACGCTTGAGCCTTTGTTACCTATAAAAATGATAAAAGTTTTTCACGAACCGGATTCAAACTTTCCGAATGGCGTTCCGAATCCTTTATTACCTGAAAATAGACAACCCACAATTGATGCATTGCTTGAACACAAAGCTGACTTAGGAGTTGCTTGGGATGGCGATTACGACAGATGTTTTTTCTTCGATGAGAAAGGAAATTTTATCGAAGGATACTATATCGTTGGTTTACTTGCCAAATCAATATTAAAAAAGAATCCAGGCGAGAAAATTGTTCATGATCCTCGATTAACCTGGAATACTATTAAAGAAGTTGAAGCAGCGGGTGGTGAGGTTGTACAATCTGTAAGCGGACATGCATTTATCAAACAAAAAATGCGTGAAGTAAATGCAATTTATGGCGGCGAGATGTCCGCTCATCATTATTTTAGAGACAATTATTATTCCGATAGCGGGATTATTCCTTTTTTGTTAATTCTGCAACTTATGTCAGAAGAGAATAAAACATTGGGGCGGTTAGTTGAAGAAATGATTGCAGCTTATCCGTGTTCCGGTGAAATAAATACAAAACTTGAAAACCCGGCTGCAAAATTAGAAGAGATAAAACAAAAGTATTCTGACGGAAAAATGGAAACACTTGACGGAGTAAGTGTTGAATACGAAAACTGGAGATTTAATGTACGATTAAGCAATACCGAACCGTTAATTAGACTTAATGTTGAATCGAAAGGTGATAGAAAATTAATGGAAAAGAAAACTCAAGAATTGCTAAATCTTATTCGTTCTTAAATGATTATTTTCAATTTATCTTTTTATGGAAAATGTTATATTGTCCATTAGTTTGACGAAACAAAGAATATTATTCAGCGTCTAAATCAGAAAATCATTAGGAGGAAAAATGCCGGACGCAAAAGACAAAACAATTGATGTTGATCGTTTATTAAAAAACAAACTAAAATCGGTTAGCATTGATTCACTCGAAAAGGGGATTGCTAAGGTTGTGAGTGACCTCGTGGGTGAGGATTATCGATGCACTATCGGAGATGTAAAATACACACTTTTCAGCGGCGCTGATTTTCATATAAAAGTTGAATTGACTTACAATCCCGAAGACTAACTTAAAACTTGATAACAATTTTAAGGGGCTATCTAATAAGTAAGAATCAATAGCATTTTCGTAATGCATTTTCTATAGAATTAAAATTACTTTTAAGATAGCCCTTCAATTTTTCTCATTTCATTAAACCGACTGCATTTCTTATTTTTATACTTTAATTTTACCGAATATGACCTACTTACTTGATACACTAATTATTATCATTTGTATTTTTGCTTTATGGGGTGGAGCTGTTTTGGTAGTTGAATCGGCTTCCCGGATTGCAAAAAAACTTGGTCTTTCCGAATTAGTAATTGGATTAACTGTTGTTGCAATTGCAACATCAGCACCGGAATTTGCGGTTACTGTTTATGCTGCATTGACTGATCAATCTGCAATTTCTGTCGGAAACGTTATCGGTTCTAATATTTTTAATCTCGGTATAATTTTAGGAATTGTAGCAATATACTCAACCGTGACTACTTCACGTACTTTGTTAGTTCGTGATTCACTTCTGCTTTTCTTTGCCGGAATTTTATTGTTGATATTTTTCTGGGATTTAACGCTTACGCGCATTGAAGGCATAATACTTTTTGCAACTCTCGTTATTTACATATTCATTCTTATTAAACAGAAACAGCCTATTGAGGAAGAAATTCCCGAAGGTGATTTTAACTGGTTCGATATTCCTAAATTAATCATTGGTGCTGCTCTAATCATTGGTGGTGCTCATTTTCTTGTTGAGTCGGCAAGCAGCGTAGCACGTATGTTTGGAATAAG
>DSBF01000396.1 GCA_011049495.1 Ignavibacteria bacterium | reverse complement strand
GGCGGATTCCCAATCACAACATCAAATCCGCCCTCTTTCATTATTTCGTTAAACTCGCTATTCCAGTCAAATACATTAATTCGGTAGCGTTCTTCTTCGTCCAAGTTTAATTCTGTTTGGTCGTAAAAATCAGGACCGATTAATGAATTGCCGCATTTAATATTGCTGCTTAAATCGGGCAAAGCTCTTTGGCGGAATAAACTTATCTGTGTGAATAAACTTTCGTCGGTTTCGCCTTCCAACACTTTTAACAGAAGTGAAAGTTTTGTTACTTCCACTGCTTGGCTGTCAATATCAACCCCGTAAATATTGTTTAATAGGATGCGTTTCTTTTCGGTTGTTGTTAAACGGTATTCACCATCTTTTGTTTGATAGACAGGTGAGTCCTTCCGTAAAGATACAACATGTTGTGTCTCTACGGTGTAAAGTTTTATATGCCAATCGAGTAAGTATTGGTATGCACCGATTAGAAATGAACCGGAGCCACATGCGGGATCGAGCACTTTTATTTTTGATGCAGTTTTTATTGCTTTATTAATGTTATTGGAATAAACAGATGGTTTGAGGTGAGATTCCTCACTCCGTTCGGAATGACGTTGTGAAAGATTATATTTCTGTTCAATTTCTTCTAATTTTTTGCCGAGTGTATTTTTAACGATGTAATCAACTATATACGTTGGTGTATAATAAACTCCACCTGCTTTTTTAACTTCGGGTTTTTCTTCAATAACTGCGCGGTGCCCGGCAGTTAAACGAATTACTTTACCGAGAAACTGTTCGTAAACATGTCCTAATATATCCGAAGGTAAAACGGAAAACTCGTAAGGGCTATCGGGATAGTAAAGATTTTTTATTATCTCTTTTAAAACTTTATCGTCAATAGAAATTGCCGGTGTAATCTTATCGGGTTCTTCGTTTCTGTTTTTTTCATCTTCAAAATGAAAAAGTCCGGAATTGTATTTTTCATCTGCTCGTGTAAAAATTTGCAGCAATCTTTGATAAACATTTGCACCGTTTTGCAGATTCATTATTTGTCCGTAATCTTCAATACCTCGGTCTTCGCAGATGCGTAAGAAAATTATTCTATCAATTGTTTTTTGAACGGCAAAGTTCAGTTCGCGGTTGCTTAAATTTTCGTTACGTAATGCAATATTACGGGCTAAAATTTCCCGCCAGTTTTCAATTTCTTTTAAGAATGCTTCGTCAACCTCTGCTGTTCCGCGTTTCCCTTTGTTCGATTCGGCGTATTTATCAAACGAACCTTTTAATACAGCTTCGCGCGAAAAGATGCTTTCAATTTCATCCCACTTATCAATGTATTCTTCGTAAGTGAAATATTTAATTCTCCCGGTAGAAGATTTATCCGTTTTCTTCGGTTGAATTCGGCAATCGTAAATAACAAGCTCTTCAAAATCGGTTAGAATACTTAACGGCAATTTAGCAGACCAAGCATATCGTCTTAATTGGAATGCGGGCGAGATATCATCTCTCAAATTAACGCTCGGCTTTTTTGCTTCGACAAAAAACTTTTTCGTTCCACCGATACGGAATAGATAATCGGGTGCTTCGGCTTTGTCTTTTGTTTTTAGTGAATATTCATGAACGACATCTTTATAAGCTTCGGCATAACCTTTTTCATTGCTAATATCCCAGCCAAGTGCTTTAAAGAAAGGATCGATAAATTCACGCCTGACTTGAGTTTCGTTATAGCTGCCTTGTTTGTAATCGTTGATATTGAACTTAAAACGTTCAACAAGTTCTGAAATGATTTGCGGTGCGGGCATTTATCTCACATATTTGTTTAATTATAAATTAAAGAAAATATTAGATAATTGTTAGACTTAAACTATGTGTTGATTGATTTGCGAATTACCGGATCCGCGAATTAGCGGCTTATGCTTTTGCTTTTGAATTGGACTAATAAAAACATAGCACTCAAACGAGTCCCCTTTTTTTAGCCGCGAATGCGCGAATTAGCGGCTTACGCTTTTCGCTTTTAATTTAATCACTGTATTTTTATTATCGAGGCGGGTTAAATTTCTACAAAAATTAATTAACAGTGATTTTATTTTTTTGTAGATATTCTTTTAGTTCGTTTAAAAAATTCCGAATATCATCCACATAAATTTGTCCAATGTTTGATATCCTGAACGTATTGACTTTAGCTCCTTTGCCGGGATAAATTGTAAAACCTTTTTCGAATAAATAATCGTGCATATTATTAAAATTATAGTTCGGGTCTTCCGGTTCAACTATAGCGGTTAACAATTTGGCATGATGTTCTTTTTCAACTAAAAACTTAAATCCCAGGTCTTTCATTCCTTTATACAATACATCGTACATTTCTTCATACCTCTTTGCGCGTCCTTGTTCCGTTTCAATGAAGTATTCGTTAATTGCCTGCCGTAATGCATAGAATATTTGAACCGGGGGTGTAAATTGCATCTGTTTGTTCTTGGTAAAGAAAGTGTAGTTATCAAAAAGATTGAAGTAAAAATTCCTTCGTTTATAATTTGCTGTTTTAATTAACGATTCGCTGTTGCAAATAACAAAACTTAAACCCGCCATTCCCTGAATGCATTTGTTAGCAGAAGAGATTAAAAAGTGTATGTTATCCTTCTTAACATCAATAGGAATTCCGGCATAGGAAGACATAGCATCAACTATAATTTCGAGGTTATACTTTTGTGCTATTGCGGAAATTTTATCAATAGGATTTAAAATTCCCACCGTTGTTTCGTGATGAATAAATGCAATATGTGAAAGTTCTTCTTTATGCCGCAGAATTTCTTCTTCCAATTTTATAAGATCAATTGCATCACCGTATGTGACATCGAATTTTACCTGCGGAATACCAAACCCATCGCAAATTTGCTGCATTCTTTTACCGTAAGCACCGTTGTTTATAATCAACACGGTTTTGTTATCCGGAATAACCGAAGTAAGACATGCTTCAATACCACCGGTTCCGGAGCTCGCAAATAATATTGCTTCGTGAGTACCTTCACCGTGAACAACTTTTACTAAATCCTGCCGGATATTTTCAACAAGCTCGCCAAACTCAATTTCACGCGGACAAATATCTTCAACAACCATCGCATATTTAACTGTGTCGGTTGTTGTTGCAGGTCCCGGGTTAAGTAATACATTTCTATCAACTCTCTTTAATAATTGAATTTCCTTATCTCTCTTATTTATGAGAGGATAAATCACTTCCACAGCACGTTTATGATGCTGCTCGTCATCAATTTCAATCCATGCGAGATCTTCAACCAAATTAAAATTTATTTTACAAGATGCTGCTAAATCGGTTAGACAATCTTCATAGTGATAATTCTTTTTTTCATCAAACTGTGTTACGGCAAAATCATTCATTTTCATATATAGATCAAAAGAAATTTTGGAAATGCCTACTAATTCTCCGCCGTAATTTTTTATGTCATCAATTTGTTTTGACATATTAACGATTTGATTTTCTTCAACACCAACGTACACTTCATCCCCTGCATTAGTTATACCTGAAAGAAGAATAACATTTTCTCGTTCATCGTTCAGAAGAGTTTGCAGTGCGTTGTATTCATATAGTAAATCGGATTCAAGCAGTAAGAAATCTTCGTGGATTAAATTTTTGGCAATCCATAATGAATACATGCTTCCGGTAGTTTCATATACTTCATTTTTTATTGTTTGCACAAAGGGATATTTGTTTTTCAGTTCATCGTAATAATGGTTCTGATAACCGTTTACAATAATTATCTTGTTAATGCCCGCATAAACTAACCGTGCAATTGATTCTTCAATAATCGGTTTATCACCCAACCGAAGAAATCCTTTTGGTTTATCATTATGAATAGTACGCAGTCGCGAACCGATTCCGGCGGCAAGAATTACTGCACATCTTATTCTGCTCATAGTTTCCTTTATTTCGATGTGATAAATTTTTCTAATCGTTCTTTAACCTGGTAAGGTTTTACTCCCGGTCTTCCCAGTGTTTTAGGCGAACCTTTTTTTATTTTGAAGTGAATAAACGTTGGTCCTTCCTTCAACTCACTTGAAGAAAGATATTGTTGAAATGTTTGAAGTCCATCCGTAGAAACAGCATGTTTATAACCAAACCCTTTTGCAATGGAAGCAAACGAAACATTATGCGAAACGGTACTTTGTCCGCCCGTTGAATCGTGAGCTTCGTTATCAAGAAGAATATGGGTAAGGTTTTGTGGTTGATAAGCACCGACAGTAGCCATTGAGCCGGTTCTCATAAGCAATGCTCCATCACCATCAATTATGTATATATGCAAATTCGGTTTTACAAAAGCTATACCGAATCCAAATGGGAGAGCGCATCCCATCGAGCCGACCATATAAAGTTGATTTTCTTTATCATCCAATTCATATAATTCCCGCCCGGTTTTGCCTGTTGTTGCAATAACTACCGCTTTATCATCGGCAACTGTTTGAATTGATTTTAATGCATCTGTTCTTGTACTTCTTTCATTATATGCAAACTTAAATTCATCCTTATGAGCGATAGAAAACCGGAATGGATTATTCTGCCGCTTAGTTTGAAGTTCATATGGATTTACGTCATCTTTTTTCATAACAAAAATGAATGGTTTGTTTTCGGTAAGCATATAATCGTTTGCTTCTTTTAATGCATTTTTGATTTGTCCGCTTTCGTTGGGGAAAAAAGCCCATTTTAGTTTCATTGCGTCGAGCAAATCGGTAAGAATTTGTCCCATCAATTCGTGTTGCGGTTCATCGGGGTGCCCGCCCGGTTCTCCGCGATAAGTAACAATAACCATCATCGGTATGCGGAAAGTATCAGTTAGCGATGTTAATGGATTAACAGCGTTTCCGAAACCGGAATTCTGAAACATTACTACACTTCTTTTTCCTGCTACCGTAACTCCGGCAGCAATGGCAATGGCATCACCTTCATTAACAGCATCAACAAAATGAAATTCATCGTGATCGATAACATAATTAATAAAAGGTTTTAAATAGGAACATGGCGTTCCCGTAAAAAAATTAAAACCAAGCGATAAACATTCATCTAAAAATTCATTTGCTTTAATCATTTTATTTACCGGATAGATTTTATAAAATGTGTTAAAAAATTCCTCGCAATAATTAATGATATGCCATAACATTACCGAGGTCCTTCAGGTTGTCAACATCAAGCCAGTGACCGTCAATATAAACTACATTAATTTTTGATCCTTTTTCAATAAGTACATTTAGCAAGTCGGGCATTTTCATTTTATTAAAATTTTCTTTTAGGGACATTTCTTGCAGTGCAGATTTTAATAAATCCGAACCCTTTTGATTTGTCTTTATCAGACCAATCCACTCACCGTCAAACTGATCCGGCTGTTTCAATTTTGTAAACTGAATTTGCTTGAGATAAACCGGTTCTTCGGAAAATTCTTTTGTATAAGGACGCGAAGAAATAATAAAATCACCATGATTACCACAGCAGCGCCTCTCAAGATTAGCATCGGCAACAACAACAATATCTCCGTTTTCATCCAATAGCGACGAAAGAATAAATTTACGATATAGAATATCACCGTAAGTTATAATACATGTCCCGCTGATTTTTGCTTGTGCTTTATAGAGTGATACTAATTCACCTGTAGTTGCGTAATCGTCATTATCAAAATAATTGATGTTGGGGAAAGTGAATACTTCTTTTTTGTAGCCTCGGACAATTGAAATATCTTTTATACCTCGCTCATTAAAAAGTTCTAACATTTTTTTTACAAGAGGCTGACCGTTAATATTTATCATTGCTTTGGGTAGATGTTCCGTTAATTCACCTAACTCAACACCGCGCGATGCTGCAAGAATTATCCCGCTTATTTTCTCGTGCTCGGGTGTTTTGAGATAAATATTTTCTGCCTGTTGTAGTTCTTCATCATTTTGTAAACGGAAAACTTCCGCTAATGGCGCAACTTTATCTTCTACTTCAATTAGTGATTGAGAAGTATAAATTTTCTGTACTGTTTCTTTCATTGCGGTTATTGCAGAGCGAAGTTGATGATTAGCCCATATTACAAGACTAATATTGGCATCACGAAATACCTGTGTCGGGGTAGAATAATATTTTGTCGGCACAATGACAACCGGACACCTGTTACCCCATTCTTTCATAAAAGCAAGGATCTCATCAGGTTTGGAAATTTTACTGTGCATAAGAATTGCATCTGCACCCGCAAGACGATAAGCTTCTGCGCGATTAAGTGCTTCCGCTAGCCCCCAACCCGCAATGAGTGCTTCAACCCGTGCTACTATGCAAAAATCATCGTCAAGCTGACTATCTTTACCTGCTTTAATTTTACCTGCAAATTCTTCGATATCGGCGAGGGGTTGTTTTTCACCGCGTATAAAACTGTTCGTCTTGGGGAAAAGTTTATCTTCGATACATACACCTGCAATATTGCGCTGCTCAAGTTTTTTTACAAGCCGGCGCATATTATTAAAATTGCCATAACCGGTATCTCCATCAAGTAAAATCGGGACCGTAGTTGCATCACTCATATACTCAACAACTTCAAGCACCTGTGTCCAGCTTGCCTCATTATTATCGCGTACACCGAGGGAAGCACTGATTGAAAGTCCGCTACCCCAAATTCCTTTGAAGCCGGCTTCTTCTGCGATTTTAGCTGAAAGACCGTTATGCGCTTCCATAATGAATTCAAGATCAGGACTTGTCAATAAATTTTTTAATTGCGTTGTTTTTTTCATGGCTAACTCCAGGAAGCATTTCCCGTTCAAACAGGAATTCCAAAACACTATATGTTGTAAATATATACCCACATTAGTGGGGAATGACAAATTGAATTATTCGGTTGTGGGAACTTACTATTTCATTATCATATTAAAAAAATAAAAATTCTTGAAACCTTTTTAACGAATGTTATCGGGAGTTATTTGATATAATTTCTCTACTTTTTTATCGTTTGATTTTTGTACTAACCAAATAAATAACGTCCAAAAATTGCCGAAGAAAAGAATGTACCAGATAAACCAATCAAGCCGGTTTAAAAATGCAAAAATAATTATAACAAAACCGTGTGTTGAAAGTCCGTTTAAGTTCCAAAGACGAACGAGAAAGGTATTCTGTTTAACATATTCTTCGGGTGGAATTGCGGTTTCCTCTTCAGTCATTTTTCTTTTTGCATTCTGAATTTTAGAATAGCTGATATATAAAGAAAGAAGAAATCTTTTAACCGGTTGTCCTCCATCATTTTTTACATCGTCATATTCTTTTTGAAATTCAGCGAGTTCACTTTCAACAAAATTGGCTTTGCCTTCTGCATTTGCAATATATTCACTTCTATAAAAATCAACCAACCCGGCTTGTACTGCATAAGCCAAGCCTGTAATTATAACAATAACCCACCATTGAAAAGGATTTGCCCACAAATCCATCCCCCAAAATCCTATTCCGATAAAAACAGAAAAGGAGGAGATATAATCAATTAAACCATCTAATAATCTGCCGAACGGGGTTCCGCTTTTTTTAATGCGAGCAAGTTGACCATCGGCACAATCAAAAATAAGACTTAACGCAAAAAAAACTCCTCCCCAAGCAACGGAATTAATTGTACCATAAGCAATTGAAACACCGGCGATCACTCCAAACAGCATAGAAATTATGGTAACTTGATTTGGTGTTATGTTGGTTGGATAAATCAACTTAACAAAAAGAAAAGCTAACGGACGGAAGAAAAGCAAGTCTACTATTTCTTCTGCTTCTATTACCTTAAGGGAAGATTTATATTGTTTAGAAAATGACACTTAATTCAACTGCTCACGTAATTATTTTTTCATTTTTTAATAAAAACAGCATGAAAAAATTACGAAACAGCCTTCCTAATTCCAAGTTGATTTATTCTTTCAAAATAGTGATTTGATAATGAATCACGGAAAATTTGAGATAATTGTGGAAGAAACACTTGATTTATACAACGAATTAGAAACTGTGTAGTATTTTACAGCCGCAAATGCTTGATATGCCAATTCTTATCCAGGCATTTGCGGCATAAATTTTTCTTAATAGTTATTGTTGCAGTTCAATTTACTTTTTTGCCATCCGCATGCTTTCGGCAGCCTCTTTTATTTTTGTTAAGTCGCGCACCATTTCACTCCAGCCGTACCAAAGTGAGTAGTCGGGATTAGCATGAAACGCGCCTTGAAAAGTTCTCATACGATGTTT
>DSBF01000228.1 GCA_011049495.1 Ignavibacteria bacterium | reverse complement strand
GATGAGTATTATACATCCGATGTAGCTTATTCCGATTTTTATAAACCGGATAAAGAACCGGTCGAACCAAACATTACAGCACTCCTCGACAAAGAAAATTTGAAGTGGAAAAGTTTAGTAGATGATACAACTCCACTTCCAACTCCTTGGAATAAAGAAGAGTTTGATTTAATGGGTTACGAATGGCAGAAAGTAAGAAACAAATTAAACAATGAAATTGCGGAACTGAAAAAGAACAAAGCATCAAAAGAAGAAATTGAAGTCGCGGAAAAAAATTATGACATGCAAGATAAAGCGAATACAGATAAAGCCGTTGCACATTTACAAGCAAATGAATATTACGGAAAAGTCGGTGCGTTTGAAGGAGCCGGTTATATGCAGCATGGATTATACAGACCAATGCTTGACTGTATTATGTTTTCCAAAGGGGTAAAACCGTTTTGTGATGTTTGTCAGGATACAATTAAAAAAGTTATTCTTCATTACTCTGAGTAATAGTTGTTTATATTGTTGTTGTTAAAAAAGATTAATAAAAAATAAATGTCGGATTAACAAAAAGATGAGATACACAAAAATATTTTTTCTGTTATTTACTTCTATTCTTCTTATAACTTAATGTTCTTCATTAAACCCGGTTAATGATTTTTTCGGAATTGAAATGCCTGAAGAAGAATATCACAATTTTAAAATAAGAGCATACACCGAAGAAACCGGGATCACCTATTACAGCAACAACAAAATGAATCCAAACCTTTTTGCCTGGGCTGAAGTTGAATCGAAAAATTTAAGAGTTGTGATTTACAATGCTACCGATGAGACAATAAATTTGAACCGAAATGAAGATCAATATACTTTAAGACTCGCTGATGAAAGCGATGTGCTTTTACCATTAGACATGATTAAATTGCATCGTTATCCTGTGTATATTAATCCCGGCACATCGGTTGAAATTTTTCTACAGCTTCCTCAAACTTTTTGGACAAATGTAGAAAAAATTATTCCGGGGAATCGGGACGAACAAAATTTAAGACAATACGACGAAAATTCTTCCATTAATTTTGATATGAATAGTATTTCCTTTGTTAAGGTCGAATTGAAAACCAGAAAAATAATTTATTTAAAATCAGTTCCTCAAAGCAGTAAAAGGAATTGAACATATTAAAATAAATGGATTGTTATAACCAACGAGGTCACATGCCTTGCGACCTTTTAGGTTGCTATTTAAACCAACTCAGCATTCAGCTTAATATCAACACCAGCCAATGCTCTGGAAACAGGGCAGCCCTTCTTAGCTCCTTCGGCAACTTCTTGGAATTTTGCTTCGTCAATGTTCGGAATTTCTGCTTTGCAATTCAGAGTAATTTCGGTAATGCTGAATCCGGCATCACCCTTTACTAAATTAACTTTTGCTTCTGTGCTAACGGATTTCGGATCGAACCCTTCTTTTTCTAATGCTGCTGAAAAAGCCATTGAGAAACAGCCTGCATGTGCGGCGGCTATTAGTTCTTCCGGGTTGGTTCCTGTTCCCTCTTCAAAACGGGATGAAAAAGAATACTGCCCTTCGTAAGCTCCGCTTTCCATTTTCATTGTACCGTTTCCGTCCCTTAATTTACCGTTCCAAACGGCAGACGCTTTTCTTATTGGCATATTACCCCCTGTTTATAAATTGACATTTTGTCCTATAAAATGATTGTTCAAATATAAAGAACTAAAAACTTTTTTGATTATTACAAATGCTAAAAAATGCTATTCGAAATTAACAATAATATTTACAACCTCGGTTCTGCTTCCGGTTCTAACCGGCGGTCCCCATCCTGCAAATCCGCTCGATACATAATAATGAGTGTTCCCGATTTTCTTATATCCCCAGCTTATTTCATATATCATTGAAGTGATATAATTTAATGGACACAACTGCCCGTGATGTGTATGTCCTGAAAGCTGCAAATCAATTCCATTTTCTCTTGCAATTTGAAGATTGTGTGGTTGATGATCCAAAAGAATTACAGGTAAATCTTTATTTACTGTTCTTATTATTTCGGATAATTCTTTCCTATAATTATCAGTAAAGCGATCTATGCTTAAATCTTCTCTTCCGACCAAATAAAAAGCGGAGTCAATTAATATTGCAGTATCACGTATTACGGTTACTCCGTGATCTTCCATATAATCAACTGCGGCATTAACACCACCGATAAATTCATGATTACCGGTTACTGCGTAGACACCGTATTTAGATTTTAACAACTTTAAACTATCTCCGAGATTGTCTTTTATAATCGGACCAAGATCTTCGTCAAAAATGTCCCCGGGGAGTAAGACAATATCTGCATTAAGAGAATTAACTTTTTCAATAAAATCATCCAATCTTCTTTTCCCAACGATAGTACCTAAATGAAGATCAGAGGCAACTGCAATATTTAATGAAGATAGTCGAGAGTCTTTTTTCGGAATTGTAATCTCAAATTTATGAATCCTGGGATTAAGAAAATTTATATGACCATAAATTACTATTGCTATTACAACTCCAATAATAGATAATAATGAAATCCATTTAGCTTTAACATAATTCTCAGTTATAAAAGCTGGGAAAATTCCGAAGAAATGATTCAGTAATCTTAACAAATCAAAAATCACCGCGAAGAGGAAAAAATACAGCATAAACGCAAGCCAAAACGATCCAATCCAAACAAGCGTTTCGGTAAACCAATTGAGCATAAAGTTTTCGAGAATTCTTCCCGCCCAAAAGGTAAGTGCGATTAGTATAAAAAAGATTATATAATAATTTCGAAAAATTATCTCTTTCGGTATGGCTTGTAAACCGCGGAGAAAAATGTAATAATTAACGGAGCCGTAAACCAATAATACGATCGAGATGAATATTAAAAAATTCCAGAACTTCATTTTTTCCTTAGCTGTTGTTATTTAGATAAACACAGTAGATGAAAAATAAATTCAATTTCTCTTTTCAATTGATGCTGCAATAAACCAGCAAAACAAAGCCCAAAAAAGCCCGATCATCCACCCGGCTAAAACATCGGTTGGATAATGTACGCCAAGATAGATTCTGCTTAATCCAACCATAAACGAAATAATTAGCGCAGCGGTTATGATAAATATTCTACTCTTTCTTGAGTTTTCGATTCGGGAAATCAAAACTGCAAGAGAGAGATAAACAACCGCAGACATTGCGGAATGACCGCTCGGAAAGCTCATGGTTAATTCTGATGCTAAATAAATTGCGGTATCCGGTCTTTCTCTTGAGAAAATAAATTTTAATACTTGAACAAGAATTCCTCCGCCCACCGAAGCAGTAAGCACATAGATAATTGACCGGTATTCTTTCTTGAGCAACAAAAACAAGACAACTAAAAGAACAATAATTGTTAGTATCGTTGAACTTCCGAGTGAGGTAATATCTCTAACTATATAAGAAAATCTTTCATTGCCGATGGGATTTTCCGAGTTATCTACATCTCTGAAGAGTAATAGAATTTGATTATCTATCGAAGCAGTCTTTCCCTCTGTTACGGCATCCGCAATTTCAACAAACAAGAATAACAAAAGAATCATTCCCAATAAAATAAAAAGGAAGGAAATCTCTCGCGGAAAATATTTTTTTATTTGTAAACGAAGTTTGTCTATTAACATTATTCAAAGAAGAATTAATCTTGGCAAAGATAAGAAAGGTTCGGGAGAGATGTGGAAAGAACTCGGACTTATAAACCGTTTCGTATGTAAACTCATTTTCTTTTTGATTAAGTTTACAGGGAGAAATACAATACTATACTCGGTATTGTCAGTTAATTATGATCACGAGCAAAATTAAAATAATCTGTTCGGATCGAACTTCAACTTCCCAGTTCATACCCAGAATAATAACCTTTGCATCAAATTTTGAAAAACTACCGGATTCGCAAACAGCGACTTTTTTTTCAATTATTTTAATAAATTCTCTATTTCAAACTCTCTGAAAATAAATTGAGGGTGAGGTATGAAAACAAAAAGAATAATTATGCTTGTCGTTGCTTTAGTGGTTTTACAAAATGTTCTGCTGGCTCAAGATGCTTATGTTTACAAAATGATAGGCAAATCCAAATCACAAGTTGTAAACACCTATGGAAAACCTGCTCATACCGATGATAGTAATCCGAGCATGGTTTGCATGTTCTACAAAAAGAATCAAAATAGTATGGTGTTTGTATCCGATGAAAAATCTGTTTTTCAAGCAGAGGCAAATCTTTTCTATTCCGGAGAAACAGAATCAACGAAATTATTAAACAAAGTTGTTCAAAGTGCAATTGAAGATGGTTTTTCATCCGATACTTTGTCAACATCTCATTTTAAACTCCACAAACCCGGTGTTGATTTTTCAATTGCTTATTTGAAAGATTCGGGTGCATCGTTACATAAGATAAGCGTAAAGGCTAATAGGAAAGAAGGAGAATAGTTAATTGGCTGCCTTAAGAAAATTGCTCTGAAATCTTAGTAAATCGTTGAGCACAAAAAAACATTTTCAGATTGAAAAATAATTTCTTTTGACAGCCATGATGTTTTCTATCTAAGCAGCATTAGCTTTCTTATTTGAGAAAATTCTCCATGTTCAAGCTTATATAAGTATACCCCGCTAGCTAATTCCGAGGCATTAAATTCAACTTCGTAGATACCAGGTAATTTGTGTTCGTTTATTAATGTTGCCATTTCTTTACCTAAAATATCATAAACGATCAATTTTGTATTTGATGTTTTATTGGTGATGTTTGAGGGGACAACAAATTTTATTTTCGTTGTCGGATTAAATGGATTGGGATAGTTCTGATAGAGTACAAATTCATTTTGTATTGTTTCGTTTTCGTTTACAGATACCGGCGATGTTTCATGTTTCAAAGCAATACCCATTTGTCCAACGGCTACACCGACTGTTCCGTCTGTTGTAAAATCAACAGCAATCAAATGATTTGAGTAATCTACCTCCATATCGTTCCAAGTCTGACCGCCTCGATTGATTTTTTAATATTCCCGTTATAGCCTACAACATATCCGATGGTTGAATTCACAAAATGAACACCCCAAAGACTCAATGCCATATTTCCTTGGCTTTCAAAAATGTATTGCCAAGTCTCCCCACCATCAGTAGTTCTAATAATAGAACCGCCAAAACCAACTGCCCAGCCATTGTTCAAATCAGAGAAATATATATCGTAAAAAATAAGCCCCATGTTACTAATTGAGGATTTTTCGCTCCAAGTATTTCCACCATCCGTAGTTTTAAGAATTTTTTCATCTGAGCCCGCAAGGAAGCCAATATTTTCATTTACAAAGTGTACACTGTAAAAATTATAAACGAACCCAAGATTAACTCTTGTCCAAGTATCGCCTCCGTTATTAGTTAAATAAACACCCCCTAAAATATCGCAAGCCCATCCTTTGTTTTGATTTATAAAAAAGACATCAGTTAAAAAATAACCCTCTGCTGTAAACCCCTCCGACCAGGTGTTACCGCCGTCGTTAGTTTTAACAATCACACCGTCAGAGCCAACTGCCCAACCATGATGTGTATCTGAAAATGTGACACCCCAATAGTCAACTTCGGGATTGTTGTGAACCGTAGCCCAAGTTGCACCACCATCAGAAGATTTAATAATAACTCCATCGTTGCCAACTGCAACTATGTTGTTATTGTCAAGAATTTGAACCCCCATTAATTCTTCATTACCTAAACCAGTATTAAGTTTAATCCACTGGTCTGTCTGTGCGGTAAGATTCAAAAGAAAAACAGCTAATGTTAGTAAAACATATTTCATTTGATTTCTCCTTATATTATTGCAGACACTATTCGGATACTAACCCCCAATATCCCATTATTATGTGTGGTTTCTCTCTGATTTTGAATTGTAAATGTAATGTTTTTCTTTTGTGTTTCAAAGAACAGTTTATTAATTGAATGAAATCTTGATTGTCGTCACAGAGGTAGATTCGTATTGCATCATTATAAATTTACTGAAGAATTATTTTTGCTAATCTTGTTTCTTTATTTTTGTTTTTCGAGTTAACTTCGCAATGACCTTTAAATGAACTTATCATTCTTGCCTAAGGACTTAAATGAAAGAAGTGTGGAACAAGCGTTTTGCTAATAATGAGTTTATTTACGGTAAAAAGCCAAATTTATTTTTCAGTTGTGAAATTGAAAAACTTTCTCCCGGTAAACTTTTGCTACCTGGCGAAGGAGAAGGACGCAATGGTGTATACGCTGCAAAACTTGGCTGGGAGGTTGATGCCGTTGATTGGAGTGAAAAGGGAAAAGAGAAAGCAGAAAAATTATCAAGTGAATTCAATGTAAAAATTAATTATATCATTAATGATCTTTCCGTTTATAACCCAAAAGAAAATTACTATGATGCTGTTGGATTAATTTTTCTCCACATGAATCCTGAATTACGCGAAGATATTCATAGAAAAGTTGTTAATTCAATGAAAAGCGGGGGAGTTGTTATTCTTGAATCTTATGAAAAAGAACAAATCAACAATTCCTCCGGCGGACCAAAAGATTTAGATTTATTATACTCTCTTGAGGATATCTTCACTGATTTTAGCGATTTAAATATAGTCTCGTTTTCAAAAGAGACTATCGAGCTAAATGAAAGTTCTCATCATCACGGACAAGCTGAAGTTGTTCGATATGTTGGACTAAAACCATAATTTCTTCGTTTTACTCACCGAGAAACCATATTAGAAACCAAAAAAACTATATCTTGACATTTTGGTTTCCAAAGTCTATTTTAGAAACTACTAAAACTAATTTGGTTTCCAATGAAAGAATTATCTGAAAATCTAAAGATCCTTGAGTTTTGTGAAACTCATTTTATGCATTATGGTTTCCACAAAACCACAATGGATGATATTGCCAAAGAACTCCGAATAAGCAAAAAGACTATCTACAAACACTTTTCAAGCAAAGATGAGCTGGTAAGAGCGGTTTTCGTTAGAATTAGAAACGATTTATCGGCACAGATTGAAGCCATTATTAACGGTAGCGGCTATACAATGATAAAGCTTTACAAAATCAGCAAATTGTTTTCAAATAGAATTGCAGCAATTTCAAATAGTTGGTTAAGTGATCTGCAATTTTATGCCCCGGACGTTTGGCGCGAAGTGGAAGACTTTAGGGAAAAAATTATGCAGAAAAACATGATACTGTTAGTCGAACAAGGAAAAACCGAGGGGTTGATTATTGATTACCCCAACACAATTATAATGGGCGTCTTAATATCGGCAATCCAGGGGGTAGTAAACCCAAATTTTGTCCTACACAACAATATTTCTCTTCATGAAGCAGGTGAACTAACCTTGGAGATAATTTTTTCCGGTATTTCCACCAAAAAAGGCAGAAAAGTATTTAAACAATACAAATCAGGTAATTAATATAAAAAAATTACTTGCACTAACTTCGATTATCGTTCTATTGGTGGGCTGCGGCAATAACGGTGAAAAAGACAAAATCGAGCTTTCGGGAACTGTAGAAACTACTAATATAATTTTAAGTTCCCAAGTGACTGGAACTGTTGATAGAATCGTTCAAGAAGAAGGAAACAGAATCATTGCCGGAGATACTCTTATTATAATTGATGCTGAAGCATATATTTTGCAATTAAATCAAGCCGAGGCTCAGCGAGATTTGGCAAAATCAAAATATGATATGCTTAAAAAGGGAGCCCGCAGCGAAGATAAAAGCCAAGCCGCTGAAGGATTGAATCAAGCCGAAGCAAATTATGTCTCTGCTAAAACTGATTTTGAGCGGATGAAAAATCTATTCAAAAATCAGTCAATTACAAAGAAACAATTCGATGACGCAAAAACAAGATTAACGATTGCCGAAGCACAGCTCAATTCAGCGAAACAAAATCTCAAAAAAATTGAGAATTTTGCCAGACCGGAAGAGTTAGACCAAGCAATCTCCGCATTTAATGCCGCGGATGCAAATGTAAAACTTCTTCAAAAACGAGTGAACGATTGTTATGTTTTGTCTCCTATAAACGGACAAATAGTTAAAAATTTCGTTGAAATCGGCGAAACTTTAAATCCGCAATCTTCATTAGTAAAGGTTTCTAATCAAAGTGACGTTGAGGTTGTTGTTTACATTCAAGAAACGGATTTAGGGAAAGTTAAGCTTGGACAAAAAGCAGAAATTTTTTCTGATTCTTATGAGGATAAAGCGTATGAGG
>DSBF01000075.1 GCA_011049495.1 Ignavibacteria bacterium | reverse complement strand
CAAACATTGAAGGTTGCTTGTTTTTAACCTTCAATGTTGCATTAATTGGCTAAAATTAAGTTACCTGAAAGGTCTGAAAACAGTAACCTTTAAGGTAATAACATCTTTGCGTAAGGTGAGTTAGTAATTGAGAAGTTTTTAATCGAATCTTTCTCGATAATAATTTCATTCGATATTGTATCACCGCCGGGATTAAAAAATTTAATAAAATAATTTCCCTCCGGTAATTTAATAGTTGATGGTGAATCAAAATTATAACCCACACTTAGAATTTGTATGCCGTTAAAATCAAATACATCAAAGGGTAGATATTGAATCCTATCAATACCGTCATCATAAATTATTTGTTTAATAGAATAAACTACTGCGTACCCGTTATTCTCTTCATTTGATTGTGCATACTGAGCATAATTAAAGGAAACAATTACGAAAAAGAAAATCAAATATGTAAAATTGCTTTTCAATTTATTCTCAATTTTTGTACAAAGATATAAGACTGATATTAGCAGAATGTTACCGGAATGTTAATAAATTATTAAGAATCCAAAGCAGAATTGCTTTTTAATTCATGTTCAGTGTTGAAATGAGCTGTAAAGAATAACTTTCTTGGAAGAAATTATTTGGATGAGAGAAAATGTTGATTTAATTTGGTGCAAAAAAAATCTTCTTTTTGTTTATTAGTAATAACCGGGATTTAATTAATACTTGCCAAGTTTAATTGTGAAAAAAAATATTCTATTCGTTTCTATATTGTTTTTTCTATCCTCCACGATCATGCTCTCACAAGAAGAAATTAATAAAGGAAGAATTTCCGGTTATATGTTCGGTGATTATTTCTACAACATTACAAGGGATAATGAAATTGAATCATTTAGTAATACTGCTAACGGCGGGGAAAAAGATGTAAACGGTATACAGTTCAGAAGAATCTATTTTACTTATGATTATAATATCTCCGCTAAGTTTTCTTCAAGATTCAGATTAGAAGCCGACCAAAAATCTACAACAAGTAATGATAAAATTGGTGTTTACGTTAAGGACGCATACTTAAAATGGACTAACATATTTACCGGAAGTGATTTCATTTTTGGGATTCAACCAACTCCCGCCTTCGAAATTTCGGAAGAAATATGGGGACATCGATTCCTTGAAAGAACTATTATGGATTTAAGAGGAATTGTTTCATCACGAGATATTGCAGTTTCGCTTAAAGGTAAACTGAATTCTGACGGTACGATTAAATATTGGTTAATGTTTGGTAACGGATCAGGAAATAAACCTGAGCTTGACAAATACAACCGGTATTATGCTCATTTACAGTATACTCCTTTTGAAAATTTTACATCAACGATTTATGTAGATTTTAAAGCACGTCCGAAAATTGAAAATCCAATAATTCCCGGTGAATCAATTTCAAATAACGACATAACATACGCACTATTTGTAGGTTACAAAAAAAGGGAAAATTTTTCTATTGGAATTGAAGGCTTTTTGCATCAACGGCAAAACGGAATGATATCACTTAATGAAATGAAAAATAGAAACGGTCTTGGAATCTCTGCTTTTGGTTCATATAATTTTAATGAAGAATTTTCCTTTGCAGGAAGATATGATTTTTTCGATCCTAATATTGACAAGAATTCTGCAGGTGATTTGAGAAACTGGATGCTAATTAGTTTGAATTATAAACCCGATAAAAAAGTAACAATAAGTCCGAATATTATTTATGAAACATACCAAAAATCTTCTGACGGAAGGACTTTTAAACCATCGTTAACTTTAAGAATCACATTTTTTTATATTTTTATTTGATACAGATGAAAAAGGCTAACTAAGATTCTCTGTCATCTCGCTTGTTTTAAATAAGGTATATTTGTTCAGTTTTAGTAATTTTGAATAAACTATTAGTAAATTCTATGATTCACAAATACAGTCGTTATATATTAGATTCTTTAGCGGAAGGAGTTTATGTAGTTGATAAAGAATTTAAAATTCTCTTTATCAACAAAGCAGCCGAACAGCTCTTAGGGAAACCGAGAAAAGGGTTTATTGGAGCAGTTTGCACAACATTCTGCAGATCGGAAATTTGCGATTACGCCTGCCCTATATCCAAAATATTACTTACCGGTCAAAATGTAATTGATTTGGAAACGGTATATACAACCCCGAAAGGAGAATCCATTCCGGTTAAAATCAATGCATCACTTTTACTCGATGATGATCTAACTCCTATAGGAGGGATAGTTTCCTTTCGAGATGACAGAGCAAACAAGAGTCTAGAAAAATTAATTAAGTCGGATTCTCATTTTCATGGTATCATAGGCAAATCTCCGGTGATGAAGGAGATATTCAAAACTATTGAAGAAATTTCCGATTCAGATGCTTCGGTGCTTATTACTGGTGAGACCGGGGTTGGGAAAGAACTTATCGCAAATGCAATTCAAGAAACGAGTCAACGAGTTGATAAACCTTTTGTAAAGATTAATTGTGCAGTATTACCTGAAAATTTATTGGCAAGTGAATTATTCGGGCATGTTAAGGGGGCATTCACAGACGCGGTCAAAGATAGGAAAGGCAGATTCGAAGTAGCAGACGGAGGCACAATTTTCCTTGATGAAATCGGTGAAATGCCGCTGAACATGCAAATCCAACTCCTTAGAATTTTGCAAGAAGGAACTTTTGAAAGAATCGGTGAATCGACTACTTATAAAGTTAATGTAAGGGTAATTGCTGCTACTAATAAAAATTTAGAAGAAGCAATCAAACAGAAAAAATTTCGTGAAGATTTATTCTATAGATTGAATGTTATTCCAATTACCGTTCCACCTTTAAGAGAAAGAGAATCGGATATTTTACTTCTCACGGAATTCTTTATTGAAAAATATTCGCATAAGTATAAAAAAAGTATGAAAGAAATTGACCCCGATGCTCTTGAAGTTATTTTGAATTATGATTGGCCCGGTAATGTTAGAGAACTTGAAAATGCTGTCGAGTATTCTTTTATAAGAGCAAAGACAACGGATTCACTCTGTCTGTGCTGTTTACCTCCGCATATTAGACCGGTAAAAAAATGCAGTGAAAAACTAAACTCTCGCCAAATCGAAATTGACGAAAGGGCGGAAGAATTGTTAACCCTTCTCCGAAAAAATCATTGGAATAAATCCAAAGTTGCTAAAATATTAGGTGTGGATAGAAGCACGGTTTACAGAAGATTAAAATCGATTAACAGTAAATAGTGTTGCATTTTGTTGCACTGTTGTAATCCGTCTCGTTTCTATAACTAATTGTAAATCAAATACTTATACCGCACTGATGCAAAGTGTTGCAGCAACTCCTCAGAAAAAACTTCAAAAAGCGAAATAAACCTAGCCTATATTCGGCACGTATCTTGCAAAATAAATCGCATTATGAGTGAAATGCTAGGTAATCAATATTTTATTGCAAGAAGATATGCAGATGCTCTTAATGAGCTTGAAAAAGCTGTTCAGAAAAATCCCTCACTTAAATCTGCACGCAAGAAACTAATTATCTGTTATCTTCAAACTTCACAACTAAATAATGCAGTTAACGAGTTTTATAAATTAGTTGACGAAGATGTTGAATTGATACTTAACACCGATCCGATCAGAGACGATTGTCCTTGCCCCGATATTATTCATAAAATGGATCAAGAAATAACCGGATACCATAATGATGATGAAATAATAAAACTCGGTATTCTTTGGCTCTACTGTGAAATAGAAAAATCATTGAAATACTTTGAAAAAGTTTCTCCCCAATCCGAATACTACAATTTGGTAGATAGAATAATAATCAAATTACAACAAGCACTAAAAACCTTAAACTAGGAGTAGACAATGAACAAAAAACAAACCAGAAAAGAATTTTTAACTAACACTTCAAAGTATGCCGTAGGTGCTGCAGTAGGAGTTGCCGGATTGAATGCATTATCAAGTGGAAAACTTTTTGCCGGTTCAACCCAAGCAACTTGGCCCCTGCCTTACGTAACTATTGACCCGGATGAAGCTCGTGAGAAAGGACATTATTTATATTGGAATGATATGGATTGTTGTGCTGGTACCTTTGGTGCTTTTACAGAATTACTTTCTGAGAAAATCGGTGACCCATGGACACATATCCCGATGGAAATTATGTTATTTGGACGCGGCGGTGGTGTTGGTTGGGGTACACTATGTGGTACTACAAACGGTGGCGCAGCAGTTATAAGCGCGGTTGTCGGAAAAGCAGACTCAGCTCCGTTAATTACTGAATTGTGGGGATGGTACTGCTCATCAGAACTACCAACAGATGAATCAAATGTTTTTGATTTCTCAACTAAAAATTATGTTGGTGAGTTACCGCAGAATATTGCAGGAAGCCCGCTTTGTCATATCTCTGTTACTGAATGGTGTATTCATGCCGAGAAAAAGGTAAGTGATGTTGAACGTAAAGAAAGATGTGCAAGAGTTGCGGGAGATACATGCGCTAAGGTTGCTGAATTGTTAAATGCATATTTTGCTCAAACATTTGTACCTACATATACTGATCCGGAAGAAATGGCAAGTTGCGTTGCATGCCACGGTGCAGCATTATTTAACAATGTTATGACTAAGATGAATTGTGTAAGTTGTCATGGCGATCCTCATGGAGCTTCTTCTGTTGAAGAAAAAGGTGGTATGGCATTTTCCTATAAGTTAGAGCAGAATTATCCGAATCCGTTTAATCCCACAACAAATATTAGATTTTCATTACCGCAACAAGCTAAAGTTAGATTAGAAATTTATGATATTCGCGGTGCTTTGGTCCAAACATTAGTTGATTCCGAAGTTTACAATGCCGGTAATTTTGAAGCAAAATGGAATGGAACCGATGCTTTAGGTTCTCAAGTTGCAAGCGGAATTTATTTTGCACGGTTGACTGCCGGTAATTACATGAAATCAATCAAAATGAATCTCATCAAGTAATTGTTACTTTTAATGTTATTAATAAGGCGTTCTTCGGGACGCCTTTTTTGTCCCTTTCAAGTAAATACTCATGTATAAATTACCCTCAATAAAGTAAATGAAAATCTACAAAATTATGAAATGACTGCTTTGGAATTTTCATCTATTTCCTTCCCAATTAATTGTAACTCTATCCGTAAACAGGTATTTTAAGCGGAATTTATTTCTATTTTTTTGCATAAATCAAAGAGGAGAGAATGGAAGAAAACAAAACCAAAGCAGGATTCTTTCAGAAAGTTTTAGACAAAGTTGAAAGAGTTGGTAATAAATTACCTCAACCGGTTACTCTTTTCGTAATGCTAATGGGAATTGTTCTTGTCGCTTCCTTAATTGCATCCTTATTGGGAGTAAAGGCAGTTCATCCCGGAACAGGCAAAACTATTGAAGCGGTAAACTTGCTTGATGCTGCAGGTATTCAAAGAATTTTTACGGAAATGGTAACAGTCTTTACTGACTTCCCTCCGTTAGGTTTAGTGCTTGTGGTAATGCTCGGAATTGGCGTTGCCGAAAAATCAGGTTTAATTGCAGTATCATTGCGAGCATTTGTTAAATCTGTTCCTTCCAAATTAATTACATTCTCAATAGTTACAGCCGGTATGCTTTCCAGTATTGCAGCTGATGCTGGTTATGTTGTTTTAATTCCCCTTGGTGCTGCTATTTTTTATGGAATGGGTAGACATCCAATTGCAGGTTTAGCCGCTGCTTTTGCCGGGGTTTCGGGTGGATTTGGTGCAAACCTATTCTTAACCGGACTTGATCCGTTACTTGCAGCATTTACACAACCGGCAGCAAGAATTATTGATCCCACTTATATGGTAGATGCAACTGCTAACTGGTATTTAATGGCGGCATCTGTTCCGGTTGTTGGAATTGCCGGTACATGGGTTACTGAAAAAATTCTTGAACCACGACTTGGTAAATATGAAGCTCATGATGAATTAGAAAAATCAAATGATGAAATCACACCTCTCGAACGTAAAGGTTTACGATGGGCTGGAATTACGTTATTAATTTGCTTAGTTATTATGGGATTTATGTTTATTCCCGAAGGTTCAATTTTAAGAGATGCAGATGGAGGACTTCAACCTTTCTTTGTAAGTATTGTTCCGTTTATGTTTGTGATATTTTTTATTGTTGGTTTAGTTTATGGTATTGTTACAAAAACAGTTAAGAGTGATAGAGAAGTTGCAAGTTGGACCGCTGAATCTATGGCAAGTATGGGTGGATACATAGTTCTTGCGTTTGCTGCTGCTCAATTTGTTGCTTATTTCAATTGGTCAAATTTAGGGTTGATTGTTGCCGTTGGAGGTGCGGATACTTTGAAAACTATTGGCTTTACGGGGATTCCTCTTATTGTTGCATTCATTTTGGTTTCTTCATTAATTAATATATTAATCGGTAGTGCTTCGGCAAAGTGGGCAATAATGGCTCCGATTTTTGTCCCGATGTTAATGCTAATGGGTTACTCTCCTGAAATGACACAAGCGGCTTATAGAATAGGTGATTCATATACAAACATTTTAACACCGCTTCTTCCATATTTCCCGATTGTAATTGTATTTGCTCAGAAGTATGTAAAAAATATAGGTCTCGGCACAATTATTTCTGCAATGCTTCCATTTGCAATTGTTTTTGCTTTGGTAAGAATTCCAATGATGATTATTTGGATGCTGCTTGAATTGCCGTTAGGACCAGATGCACCACTTTACTTTACACCGTAATTAAAAAAACCTTGAAGGTAAGAGAGGCTCGCGAGAGTTCAATATCCTTCAAGGTTGCTTAATTTTATAATACCGAGCAACCTCGAAGGAAAAAGCAAGTTACCTTCGAGATTTTTTTATATTCACAAACCTTGAAGGTAAGGGAGGCTCGTAAGAGCTCAATATCCTTCAAGGTTGCTTAATTTTATAATACCGAGTAACCTCGAAGGAAAAAGCAAGTTACCTTCGAGTTTTACTTTGTTTAGTGACTTATCAAATCCGATTTATTCGAATTAAACTTCTCATTATGAATTTCATCAATCTTTGCAAGAGTTTCGTCAATTAAAGCAATTTGCTTTTTTGAGTTTTCATCAGCCGGTTTTAATTCTAAAACTTTCTCAAATGCTTTTTTTGCTTCGGAATATTTTTTATCATTTAAAAGTTTTTCTGCTTTTTGTAGTGCCATTCGATATTCTTCTTCAATCTCAACAGAAAGTTTTTTCATTTTGAATCGATCACCGCTTTCATCAACGATAAGTTTTTTAAATTCATCGGGATAGCCAATGTTTTTAGGTCTGTAAAATTCCGTCTTTGCAATGCCATCGATATAATTGAGTATTAAATCTTCACCAAGTTTTTTCCATCTCTTTATTGTAATTTCAGCCATTTCGTTTGTGTAATTTGTTAAATGATCAATGGCTTTACCTGGTGAGTCTTTATACAAAGCTAAAGCAGCATCTTCAATAGATTTTTGTCGCGAAATAAATTTACCTTCCAAATCATTTTGCACTTTTTGTACATCATCGATAACCATTGAAAATTTCGGATAAGCAAAATTAGATACAAAATTAAAAACCCAAAAAGCTGAATCCCAACTGAACTTTGAAAGGGAAGCAACTCCTTCGGCAAAATTATAAGGTGCTTTTGTAATTGATGCATACATCGGAACATAAACAGTGAAATATGTATCATCTACACCGTACCAAAGTACGCCACCGATTTCACGCGGTAAATCCGATCTAGATTGACTGACAAATGACCAAGCAGTTTGTGGTGTTGAGATCGGTCGTTCATGGAAATACCGCTCACCTTCATGTTCCCATACAAGCGGTCGCCAGCGGTAAGGCATATCATAAGGACCGGCAGCAATTCCTTTTGTCATATCCAGCTCGGTTCCTTGATAATGATCTCTCATCAAATGCATAACATCATGAACAGATAGTTTTTTTTCCGGTTTGATATATAGAGGCATTCTTTCAAGACTTTCGCCGTTGATATAGTTAATGTATTTATCCATATCACCGTTAACTCTTCTGAACAAAGACCAAACTCGCGCATCGCAAAATCTGATTGCTCCAAAATCAAGTGGAGCGTATGCATCGGAAAAGTTGAACTCAGAATCTTCACCTTCGAAATATCCTTTCTCGCGTGCGAATGTAATTACATCCGGTGAATAAAGATAATTTTCGGGATCGTTTAATTTTATTTTTGTAATTCTTGCTTGGTTGGCATGACCGGAAACATATCCATCGGGAATTCT
>DSBF01000290.1 GCA_011049495.1 Ignavibacteria bacterium | reverse complement strand
TGAAGCAGACAGGCTTGCGGCTACTAATTTGAATATATCTGTTAACATTTTGCGAGCAGGGTATATGTAGCCGCCGACATTTGTCGGCGTGCTTATATAGCTCGTAATCTATAATTCTAAAGATAATTAAAGATAACAAGAGGTTATCACCGCAGACGTAAAGCCTGCCTGAAGCAGACAGGCCTGCGGCTACAAGTTATTAACGTCGAAGGTCGTCAGACTTCGCTCGTTAGAGTCTGGAGACTCCAACGGAGTCTTCGACCGAACTCTCGACAGGGTGCGTCGAGGTCTGACGATTGGCGAGTCACTTGTTTTTGACCTTCAACGTTGCTATCCATCTTAGCAACCTTCGAGGAAAAACTACATAAAACGCATATCCTTACCTCGAAGGTTTATCACAAATTTGTTATAGAGTTCTTTAAAAACTAGTTTTACAAAATTTTCCCACCTAAAAATCCTCTGATCCAACTAATTTACAAGCTTTCGAACGGTAATTTTATTTGCACAAAACAGGTAATACTCTTATATTTGATGTCTATTAAAAATCTAAATTAGGGTTATAAGAATGGCTAATCACGCTTCTGCTAAAAAGAGAGCGCGTCAGAATGAGACGAGAAGATTAAGAAACAAAGCAATACACTCAAAAATCAATACTTTGGTTAAGAAGGTATTATCTACTTCAGAAAAAGAACAAGCTGAAGTTGTTCTAAAAGAAGCAGTCTCTTCAATTGATAAAGCTGCTTCAAAAGGTAAACTTCATAAAAATACAGCCGGAAGAAAGAAAGCAAGAATTACCAAATACGTTAATACATTAACAAAGTAATTTCTTCGCTTCATTAAAAATTTACGGGAATGCCGAACTGCATTCCTTTTTTATTTTAAATCTTTTATCCCTTCTTCGCCGATTACATCCGGAATATAAAAACCGATTTTAAACTGCGATCCGTCTTTGTTCGGGTTAATAACATTTTTTCTTACAAGAACGGAATGATAAATTAAAACATTATCGGCAATAACAGACCCGAAGATGTATGATGTACCTTTAACTACTACATTGCTCCCGATAGCAATAGGGAACTCATCGCTGCCTGTCATATTTACACTTGATTCGATTCGAGTATTATTTCCTATTGAGATATTACCTTTAATAATATCTCCTTTCAGAATTTCTACGTTATCACCTATCTTAATTTGCTGACCGGGATAACAGGAAATTTCAACACCTTCTCCGATGTTTACATTTTTACCAAGTATAACATTATCTTTTACAATACATTCACGACCAAAGGTACATCCATAATTAACCGAAACTCCTTTACAAATAAATGCACCTCTGCCGACATGAATATCTAACGGTGTGCCTTGGGAATCCATCTCTAAAATTTTTTTAACCACATCATCTGCAATAAAGAAATCCTCTTCATCTTCAATTTCAATTATATCTTTTAGCTTATCGTAAATATGATTTCGGGCAATCTTTTCCATTTCTTTAAGCACGGATTTATTATTAAAGCCCATTATTACGTGCTGCTGTTTGGGACTAACTGCTCCTACCGATAATCCTTCTTTGTTAAAAAGATAAATCAAGTCCGTAAGATAAATTTCTCCTTGTACATTGTTGCTTTCTATTTCATTGATGAGTTTTGCGAGATACTTATACTTGAATGCAAACACACCGGAATTGAATTCGTTGTTTTTTAGCAACTCTTCTTTCGTGTAGGAATATTTCTTCCCCTTAAAATCAATAACGTGTTCTTTATCATCCGGCAGACTTAATATATCTTTGTGTTCTATAATTTTTATTACCTGTCCGGCATCGGAAGATTTCTTTCCATTAATATCGGTTTCTTTTACACGAACGATTCTGCCGTAATAATTCTGGTTATAATCACCATCAAATAAACCGGTAAGTACCATCATATCGTTGTTTGATTCGTAAAATTTCTCTTTAAAATTTCTAACCGCAGTTTCGTTAATTAAGCCCATATCTCCCGGGAAGACATAAACAACACCGTCATAATTTTTGTTATCAATTTTTTGTAGAGCCACTTGAACTGCGTGTCCAGTACCCTTCTGCACAGCTTGATAAACATAGCTTCCGTTATCTCTTTTACCTATTGTTTGAATAACATCTTCAGCTTTAATACCAACAACAACTATAATATTAACATTTTTCAAAGCTATATTGCATGCATTATAAACCCGTGCGACGGTCGGTTCACCCCAAATGGAATGAAGCATTTTCGATTTGTGAGATTTTATTCGTTTTCCATGTCCGGCAGCCAAGATAATTGCTGTTTCGGTTTTATCCGTATCAAATTTTGATGAGTATTTTTCTATTAATTCTTTGAGATTTGAGCTATCGTTAATTGTGTTCATTATTATTACCTTTTTGACTACATATATAAAATGTTAAATTTGCCGTAATAATTTAGTAAATATTTGTTACAAGTATAATGTTCAAAAACTTTGGGGGCTTATGAAAGCAAGAATTTTATTCATCCTTATGATTTTATTTTCTATATCCCTTTATTCGCAACAAAGTAATTTCGGAATTGGTTTGATGGTTGGCGAACCAACTGGTTTAAGTGGTAAATACTGGGTTAGTGAAAGTAATGCATTTGCAGCGGGAATTGGCGGTCATTTTGTTGGTCCGAATGACGGATTGTCAATTCATCTTGATTATTTATATCATATCGACAATACGATTCAAACAAATTTCAGATTTCCCTTGTATTATGGATTTGGAGCAAGAATTAGAACTGAGTCCAATAAATTTGGTTTGGGATTTAGAGGTGTAGGTGGTATATTATTTTATCCTGATTCGGTTCCAATAGATATTTTTATAGAGATGGTGCCGGTTTTTAAATTGCTTCCTAAAACGAATTTAGAGATTGATCTATCATTAGGAGTTAGATACTTTTTTAATTGAGACAATAAATGAAACCAAAGCCCGTTACATATTTCGACACACCCGAAATAAGCAGTGCAAAGCAAATTCAAGCCGACAAAACTCTTATCGACAATTATCCGTTAATTCAAACCTTATTGGAAAGTTTTCCTGAAATTGCATTAATTCTAAATGAAAACAGGCAAATAGTCGCATGCAATCAAAATGCAATTGCCGGTTTTGGAAATAGCTCTTTGGAACAAATGCTAGGTAAACGCGTTGGTGAAGCAATCTGTTGTATTCACAGTAATGAAATGGGGGAAAACTCATGCGGTACTTCTAAGTTTTGTGCTCAATGCGGTGCGGCAAATGCAATTAAATTTACACGTGAAAATCTTGTTAAAGCAATTGAAGAATGCCGCATAACAATCCAAAGCAATGGAAAACAAGAAGCATACGATTTTCTTGTAACAACTAATCCCTTGCATCTTAATGGACGTAATTTTACTGTTTTTGCTGTCCGCGATATTTCCAACGAGAAAAGAAGATTAGCATTGGAAAGAATATTCTTCCATGATGTTTTAAATACAGCCGCTGTTATCAACAGTATTAGTGCAATTCTTCATGAAGAAGAAGGTGAAGAATTTGATATATTACTTCAATCGTTAAAAGAAGCTTCAGACCAATTAATTCAAGAAATCCAATCCCAGCGTGATTTACGAAATGCGGAAGACGGAAATCTTACTGTTGATATTATACCTGTAAAAGTGAACGAAATACTTGAAAAAGTTTACAAACAATATTCACAACATACTTTAACAGAGGGTAAAAAATTAGTCTTAAACAAGATTGATGACTCAGTATTCATCAATACAGATAAGCAATTGCTGATCCGTTCTTTTTCAAACCTTGTTAAAAATGCGGTCGAAGCTTCAAATTCCGGAGATAAGATTGAAATATATGCAGCACTAGGAAAAAATTGTGTTGTAATAAGTGTTAAGAATCCAACTTATATTCCCGAAGCAATTCAACTACAAATTTTCAACCGATCATTTACAACCAAAAAAGGAAGCGGACGAGGAATTGGAACATACAGTGTAAGATTATTAGTTGAACAGTATCTTAATGGTGAGGTCTCCTTTACCTCCGATAAAAACGAAGGTACTATATTTAATATAAAGATTGAAAATAGAAAGGATAATCTAAAACAAGGATTGTAGGATGAAATATATTTTCGTCTTTTTGATTTGATGTCTGACCAAAGTTTTCAAAACAAAACATGATAATTGCGTCTAATAAGTTTGTTAACGATTTTTTCTAAGTGATGAATAAATAAACTCATAATGAATGAGGATAATATGAAAACGCTAGGTCTCACAATTATTGCTTTATTTATTTTGATTTTCATTTCTTGTTCCACTCCCAATTATCCCGATAACTATTTATTAAACAATGATTTCTCTCTTGGTTACACTAATGATTGGTGGACTTTCAAAGGCATGAACAATGAGTATTATACCGATATTGTTGACTCAATTTCATTCGAAGGATCATATTCCGCATTAATAAGCAGCGATAGTTTATATGCAAATTCATTTGCTTATTGGGGTCAGACAGTTAGCGAAAATATCCCGATCAAAAATCGACTCAAACTAAAGGTAAAAATAAAACTTGATCAGGTTGAAGGAAACGGAGTCGGAATAGCTATTCGTGCAGACGATACGGAAAAACTCGAAGGGTCTGCGGAAAAGTTTGCAACTACTCAGGGTAAAAGAATAATAGCCGGCAATCATGATTGGAAAGATTATGAAGTTGTATCGGATATTCTTCCCGATGATATTAAAAGCGCTACTGTATACTTCCTTATGTTCGATAGTACAAAAGGAAAAGTTTATTTTGATAACGTAGTATTATCGGTAATTTCCGAATAGTTGAAATATTTTTCGGAATTAACATGACTTTTAAGCTGTAAAACCACTTTATTCACTTAACGAATTGTATTTCATAAATACCATTAGGTTACTACCAAAATTAATCGTATGTTTGGGGCTGTAAGGCAGTAACTTTAAATGTAGACCCGCAGTAAGTGGTAATGTAGAAGTAGAAGTAATTCGAAAATCCCCCAGTACAATTTTAGAGCCCTGTCAAAAAAACAATCAATTTATAATTTACAAAAAGGAGCATCTGTTATGGCAGAGCGCAAACAAGGATCAGTAAAATGGTTCAACAGCACAAAAGGTTTTGGTTTTATTCAACAAGCAAGCGGTGAAGACGTATTCGTACACTTCAAAGCAATTGTAGGTGACGGCTATAAATCTTTAGAAGAAAATGATAAAGTTGAATATTCGGTTACCGAAGGCGCAAAAGGTCTTCAGGCATCTGAAGTAAGACTTATCAACTAATCATTATAGATTTCAGATATTAAATCCCAACTTATGTCGGGATTTTTTTTCGCTCTTTTTCCGTCAAATCATTATCCCCTTTTTTCAACTTCATTGCTGCTTTTGTTTTCTCTGTTTAAAACATAACCCCGATTTAAAATTATTTATTAGCGGAAGAAGAAATTTCTATCTAAATTGTAATTGTAAGTGTTAAGAAGGATTATGAAATGGAATACAACATTGAATATTTACCTGAAAAGGGAATTGTATTTATTAAAATGAAAGGACGATTAAACTTTCAGATTGTAGAACAGTTTTCAAAAGAAGCGATTAAGATCGCCCGGCAAAATCAAAGTAGTAAATTTATTATTGATCATACTAAATCAAAAATAAGAGAGGGTTCATTCCAGATTTATGCCGCCGGTGATGAACTGCAGCAATTTGGTTTTCAGAATACTGATAAGATTGCTATCCTTATCTCTGACCTCGATGATATTTCGGATTCATATGAGTCGATTAATATCAACAGCCGCTGGAGTGATATTAAATATTTTGATGGTAGCGATATTAATAAAGCATTCAGTTGGCTTGATAAATAATGGCTTTAGTAGAGTCACAAGGAATCTTTTTAAGCATTTTATGAATGAACTGAACTATTCGAAGGAGCATATATGAGTAAAGGACTGAATATCAAAAAGAGTGAAAAGAAATCACCAACAAAAACTAAAAAAGAGAAAAAACAAGCTAAAAGGGATAAGAAGGAAAATGATTCCACAAGAATGAAACAAATTCCTTTAAAGTAACCTGATAGTTTATTTAGTTTAGATTTTTTTATACAACTTTTTTTGTTTTATAAAGCTTCCCCCAAGGGACGCGAACATCATCATGATGTTCAAAATGATATCCGAAAAAATAGCATGACAGCATAGCCCATAAATGATTCTTGCTTTGAGTTCTCGCTTTATGAGGTTCCATATTTACTTTGTGCGGTTTTCTGTGCGGTAAATAGGTGCCGAAATAAAGTATTTCTTGAACTAAACTATATAGTAATTTATTGATTGGAGAATTAAAAGTGACTGTTCATAGAAAAAAATCCTACGTGATAATTTTATATTTCTATTTTTTACTTATTCTGTTACCCATCAACATAACTTCACAAAATCACAGCGATTGGAGTTATAACCTTGGTTTGTATGAAGTGAATATTCGTCAGTATACGGCGGAAGGGACGTTTGCGGCATTTGAGCCGCATTTAGAAAGATTAAAAGAAATGGGAGTCGGAATTCTTTGGTTCATGCCAATCCATCCTATCGGAATTGAAAAAAGATTAGGCAGTTTAGGTAGTTATTATTCTGTTAAGGATTATTTTGGTATTAACCCGGAGTTCGGAACCTTAGATGATTTTAAGTCGCTTGTTACTAAAGCGCATGATATGGGTTTTTATGTTCTTATTGATTGGGTTGCAAATCACACTTCATGGGATAATCCGTTAACTATTTCAAATCCCGAATGGTATACTAAAGACCAACACGGGAATTTTATGCCGCCCGCTGGTACCGATTGGAGTGATGTAATCGATCTTGACTACAGCAATCAAGGTCTGCGCGATTATATGATTGATGCAATGAAATTCTGGATTACCGAAACCGATATTGACGGGTTTCGATTCGATGCAGCGAGTATGGTTCCGCTTGATTTTTGGGAGACTGCCATTACAGAACTAAAAGAAATTAATCCGGCAATTTTAATGCTTGCTGAAGCCGATGGTCCCGAGTATCAACAAGCCCGTTTCGATATGTCATTTGCCTGGGGATTATATGGTTTTGGTGGTGGTGTTTTCACACAAATCATCAATGGTATTGTTTACCCGGCAAACTTTATTAATAGCTATTTACGAGCTGAGTTAAATAATTATTCGGCAGAACATTATAGATTATATTTTACTTCCAACCATGATGAAAATTCCTGGTACGGTACCGTATTCGAAAGATTTGGAGATGCCGCAGAAAATTTTGCTGCACTAACTCATACAATGAACGGTATGCCGTTAATATACAGCGGTCAAGAAGCAGGCTTAAATAAACGTCTTAGATTTTTCGACAAAGATTTAATTATATGGAATGAACATCCGTACTTTGAAGTGTACAAAACATTATTAAATCTGAAAAGAGAGAACTCTGCACTTTGGAACGGTGTAAATGGTGGTGAAGCCATACGAGTTTTAACAAATAATAATCCGGCTATCTTTGCATTTGTTAGGCAAAAAGATAATGATAAAATCTTTGCGCTATTTAATGTGACCGATACGTTACAAAATGTAATACCGACCGGTGAATTGTATAAAGGTACATACGTTGATATCTTTTTGGGAGATACGGTTACGTTTACCGAAGGAAGTGAAATTGAATTACCCTCTTGGGGTTATAAGATATTTAAACAAAATTCTGGGATAACAAGAATCAACGACAGAGAAAATATATTTACTGATTATAAACTCGAACAAAATTATCCGAACCCGTTTAATCCAACAACAAAAATACGATACAGTATTCCAAACTCATCTAATGTGAATATATCTATTTATGATATTTTAGGTAAGCATGTAGAAACATTAGTCGACCATCAACATTTAAGCGGCGTGTACGAAATCGAGTTTGATGCAAAAGATTTAAGCAGCGGAGTTTATTTTTACAGAATGATAAGCGGTAATAGAATTATCACAAATAAACTGTTGTTAATAAGATAAAACTTAATACCAGTGACTTACTGCAAAATTATCGACTACTTCTCTTTTTTGTAAACTCATGTTTGCTTTTTCTCAGTGTTAAATCCAATTGCTCAACCAAACCAAATCTCTAAGTGGGGACTTTCTTGTTTAGATCTGGCTATTTCTGAAGATATGTACATTTAATTGACTTTCTTATTATATTAAAACCTCATTTTACAAGTAAACTACTGAGTTAAATACCTTAATTTTTTGTTTAATTTTTATAAATAATACTAACAACAAATATCAATTAATAAATCATATAT
>DSBF01000329.1 GCA_011049495.1 Ignavibacteria bacterium | reverse complement strand
TTGTTTATTCGCTATAATCACTGAAAGCAATGTTCTGTTAACAAGATAATTTTCAGTTCTAGAGTCTGTTTCATAAGCGAATAGCTTATTCAGCTCAATACTTTTTATTTTTTTATTGTCAAAAGCAACTCTGTTTGGATAGTTAACAACATTTCTCCTATTCTTTCCATAAATATCATCAGTCTCATAAAATTGATTATCTGATATAATTTTAAGAGGTCCGAATAGCTTCCATTTTAATCCGTCAAATAGAAAAGCAACGTCCCCTTTTTTTACGTTTACAAGAGAATTAACCGATGTCGCTCCAAATCGTCCATTCTGTAAACAAGGTTCTGTATATTGAGCTGTGAAAAAAACGTGATACTTCATATTTTTTCTATTTGTCTGTCTTTTTACAATTTTGCATAACGGTAAATTGTATGAGTAGTGGCAGATTGCGGGCTTCTTTCCTGTCAAACCGCTACGCAGTTTGAGCGGACTACAAACCTTGATATTTACCACATCGCCTGCCATTACTTATACAAAATGTTAGGCGCTGGCATTATTTATTTGTTCAAATATGTCAGCTAAAAATAAATCTCCAATTGGTTCAATTCCATATTCTTCTTTAATCTTTCTCAATGTTTCTTCATTGTCTAAATCAAAATCAAATAAACTACTCATGTCGGAAATAAAACAGTCGTGATAATTAATCCCTATGATTTTATCGAAGAAATCAACTGCAATATTTTGGTATTTTTCAATTCGGTCAGAATCTGCAAATTGAATCGGCACCTTGCTTCCTGGTCTCGGTAGTTTATTTTCTTTTCCATATTCAAGTAAATTCTTTCTAAGATTTTCAATTGCATCCGAAGTTGTACTGCCATGAGCAACAAAAGTTGACCAATTAGTGAATTTTGCTCCGTATTTTATATCCTCTTGTCCTGCATTAGGATTAGTCCATGTTTCAAGCGGATAATCCTCAAAAGTCCATTTTTGCTTGAAAAAGGAAAGTAAATATTTAATTATCGCTTTTATTTGTCTCATTACTCAAATCAAACTTTATTATTTCTGGATTATCTTTTTTACGAATTAGTATCGTAGCAATTTTCCACTTATCTGTCCCACCGTCTTTGAATTTAATATTTTCAATATTGTCTTCCGCAAAAAGGAAATATCCTTTCTCTTCAATTGTTTCTAATAGTTTTGATAAGTCTAATGCCATCTTAACTTTATCGTATACTTCGACCATTCCACTTATATCTCCATAATCAGTCAGGTCTTGAAGAATACCACCTATAAAATCAGCATCTTCTTCATTGTCAACTTCGTCATAATCTGTTCTATAACCATAAGAATCAGAAATAATATTTAGCAATTCTTTTCCCGATGTAATCCTTGATATGAATTTCGGCTTTTCTTTTTTAGTTTTAGAATTGTTTAAAGTTGTACTTACCCAATTTTCATGATTTTGCTTAATATATCTCAGTAGTTCTTCTGTATAAGTATCAGTAAGCGTATCTATTTCTTTGTGATGATTCTTGCATAATAAGACCAAATTGTCATATAAATCATAATCCTCAAGTCCTTCTTTATGTCTTGGTCATGTTGGTTTGCTGCTAATAATATGACATTCTTCACCAATATTTAAATCTTCAGCTTTCTCTTTATTAGAAAAGAGTTCCGTTTTACAGATAGAGCATCTATTTCCAGATTTAGCCCAAAGCTTTTTTCTTGTCTTATCAGATATTGCCATAGTTTAATTTTTGCACTCCTGCTTGCGCCTAACGGATGGGTATATGAAAAGTTGGGCATTTCGGAGCGATTCACTGTCAAACCGCACATAGTTAAATGTGAGCTATGAACTTGAAATTTAGCATTATCTGCCCAATTTTTTATATACCGTGTTACCGCCTGGTGTTCATTTATTTCAGTCATTTTCTCTTTCAATTTGCTACATTTCTTCTGTCAGTCAAGCGTTGGGAAAGACATACTCTTTTGCAATTTTTGGGCTGTGTGTTAGCTTGTGCGAATTGCAAATGTGTATGGCTTTCGGGCTGGCTATATTATTTTTAACCAAATCAATAATCCACTTATTCCGCCAATGCTTACTATTCCCAAAATCACAAACAGTAATATTTTAATCAATTTATTTTGCTTGTCTTGAAGATTAAATCTGTTCTCGATTTCTTCATGGTTTTTGCTTACTTGTTGCTCAATATTATCTAATCTTGTTGGAAAATCAACTGCTTCAAGTGTTTTTACTAAATTATCAGTGGCTTCGACTGTTTTTCTGTAGTTTTCCAGAAGTCTTTTTGTTTCAACGAGTTTTTCACGATTTGTCTGGTCAATCTGAGAACCTGTTGTTTCGAAGTGAATTACACCTTCTTTGATTTGTAATTCAGTTTCCTTTTTAATTTGCTCAACTGATGATTTATACAAATCAAAAATTTTGTTTGTATATGTTGAGTAATTGCCCTGAACTGTTTTTAGTTCAGTTATTACAGATTGAGCCGTATTTTTCGTGTCATCAATGTAATCTGTGACTTTTTTTAGTCTCGACAATTCTTTTTCAAGCAAAGCCAATTGCTCATTAATTTGCTCTTTCATGCTCACCAATAAATTTAGAGTTAAAAGTTTCTATCCAATCTGCATGTATTTTGTGGTACAACACATATTCAATTTCTGCTATTTTCAAGTTTAATTCCGTATCAAAATCTGATAATTTGTTTTTGAAATATTCTACTTTGTCCTTTACAGAAAGAATATCTTCTGCTCTGGTTTTACTTAGTTTTAAAAAACCATTGTAGAAATCCTGTTGTGCTTCATTTATAAATTCATCATTTCCCTTTTCAAGTATAAAAATTGCAAATGCCTTTAAAAGAATGAATACATAATTATCTGGTCTTTGCACTAATAGAACTGTTGCTGCACCACGTAAATGCTTTAAATTGTTTATCTCACCACCACGGTCAGTTCTAACCAAGTCCATGTATTTTTTAACAATCTCAAAATCTTCTTTCAAGCCTTTTTCTGTATCAGAAGGTAAGTATTCAGGATGTGCATACTTTGAATTCATGTATAAATCAATGTACTCTTTAAATCTACGACTACCATCTTCTTGTAATCCAATTTTACAAGCTTCTTCCATCGCTTTAATTGCTTCCTTTCGTTGTTCTGCAATTTCTTCGTAGATGAATTTTATCAAAAACCCAAGACATTTTTGTATCTCAGAATTTCCCTTGTAGTATTCTAATCGCTTCAGCCTTTCCTCAACCTTTTCAATGCTGTTGTATTGTAAAAGATAGTTTTTCAGTTGCTTGGTATAATGTCCTTTCTTTTTACGACTAATGTGTGCCGAAATAGTGTTTGATTTGTAATCTATTGTATAATCGTCAATTACGCCAATTATAGATAATCTGTAAATCGCTTTTAACGTGTCTTGTTCTTCTCTAATTTGCAAGAACATGCTTTTTAGTTTTGGCTTCAGTTCTGATGGAATGTGTAGTTCTTTCCGGTTGTTAAACTTGGAATATTGTTTTTCTAGATTAGTAATGAAAGTATCTATATCCTGACAAAACTTCTGTGCTTCATCAACCATTTCCTCACTAATCTCAATCCCTTTGCTTTGTAAAAACTCAGCAATCCTTTCTTTGGCATTATTAGCAAAAGGAATTACTACAATGAATTCGTCTGGTTTTTCTGGATTTTCAAGTAATTTTTCAATACCGTCTTGTTTTGAAGATTGGATGAATTGATTTAACCAGTCAAAGGCAATTTGATTTTCGGGTTTGTTTGTTTGAATATAATCTCTTATAAAATTTGCTATATCAAATGTTTGTGTATTTGCATCATTTCCTTCATAAAATGGAAAATGTTCACGGTCTAAATAAATGCTTCCATAATTTGGATTTAAATAAAGAACTTGCCTGCCGTTATTGTTTGTATATGTTTTCAATTCCAGTATTACGCCAAATTCTTCAATAATTCTATCTTCAAGTTGATTGATTATTCGTTTTGTAGGAAATTTGATTTCTGTTAAAAGTTCTGCAAGTATTATTTTTTCTTTTGCAATTCCCTTGAAATTGTTTCGGTGAAAACTCTGTAATATATCTCTATCAATGGATGTTCTATAACTTTCTAATACTTCTGTTATTTTACCATTTTCAGTAACTTTTTGGATGATGTCTTTTGCTACAACTTCCTGTTGATTAAATAGAATTACACCAACCGCAATTTTTCTATCCCTGCCTGCTCTTCCCGCTTCTTGATAATAACTTTCTATTGAGCTTGGATAATTGAAATGAACAACATATCTGATATTGGGTTTGTCGATACCCATGCCAAACGCTTTAGTCGCAACTAAAAGGTCTATTTTGTTTTGAATGAATTCAGATTGACTATTTTCGTTTGTTTCATCCCTTCTTTCTTCTCCATTGCTACCCATGAATGTACCTACTACAACTCCACCAAAATTTTGTGTAATGTTAGATGCGATATCGGTAACACCAAAATACCAATTCCTATGCGGACAAAAAACCAACCCAGCATTTGTGTTTTCTCCGTTGCTATTGAAGAAAGTTTGAGTTGAGAAATTATCAGGAACAATGTTTAAACCATGTAGAGAAGCATCTTTTATAATTTGCTCGTTTGAAATGAAGTTTTTGAGTGTTTTGGGAATATTCGATATTACAGAAATTAATTTTTCTTGTTTTGCTTTTCCAATAGCTTGTTTGTTCGAAAACGCTAAACCTTGTTCTGGTTTTATATCAGCAATGACTTCTTTAATTTCAAATTGCAGTTCGGGTCTGTCGAGTTTTTCTAATCTTACAATTGCATTGTCATCTAAGATTTTTAATTCTCTTTGAATGTCTGCTAAAACATCGTATGAGGCAGTTGCAGTTAAAGCGAAAAATGGAATATCTTTCCCTGATTTTGTTTTACAATAGTTTCTTGCATTATCGCCTAATCGTAAATATGAAGTTCTAAAATCATGCCCCCATTCTGACACGCAATGTGCTTCATCTATCACACAGTAACTAAAGTAATTATTATTAAAATCGCTTGTTTCGATTAATTGTTTTCTGAAAGTATCATCTTGAAGTCGTTCAGGTGAAATAAACGCAAACAATGTCGTTGCTTCGTTAATTTTTTGGATGGCAATTTGCCTTTCTTTTTGAGTTAGGGAGGAGTTAATATAAACAGAACAATCAATCCAATTACTTAACAGACCATCATACTGGTCTTTCATTAATGATTTAATTGGGTCAACAACAATAGAAAGTCCTGGTTGTAGCAAAGCAGTTAACTGATATGTTAACGATTTACCTGAACCAGTAGGTAGTAAGCCGATAACACTTTTAGTTTGAATTGCGCGGTTTATAATTTCAATTTGACCAGGTCTGAATGATTGTTTGCGAAAAATATCTTGTAAAAACTTTTCTAATGTTTTTACTTGATTTTCATCTTCAATAAACTCATTATTACGTCTGTTCTTTTTTCCTAACGGCTTATATTTAATTAGGTTTGAAGTTAAAAACTTACGATTTGTTTTTGGAGAATGGGAAGAACGGATGTTTACTTTTATATTAGCATTTACAGTTTTGTCCATTGAAGTCAAAAAGTTTCTTTGCAAAACTGCCAAGTCAATAAATAAATCAAATTGTGTGTTTCTGTCAATTGGATTAATCCATTTTAACTCTGCATTTTCAAATTCTGGAGTATTTTCAACAAATAAATTGATTTTTGGTAATATTTGATTTTCACCGGTTAGTTTTAATAAACTTTTAAGCGTATTAAAAAAGTCGTCAATTGCGAGTTTAGCTCCCGGAACGTCTCTTTCAATCACAGCAATATTCCATACTTCTTTGGATAAATCTAATTTGTTATTCGTCAGTAAATAAATTAATACTTTTTGAATCCTTGCAATGGCAAAAGGAGTTAGCATTAACTGTAATGCTTTTAATCCTTCTTTATCTTGACTTAATGGTTCTGTAAAATTTGTTTTAAGCAATTTGAAATATTCTTCATTTTCCAAGTCCTTGAAGAATTTTAGTTTTTCTGATATTTTATGCCACTCTCGTGTTTTTATTCGTATTGCTTTCCATTTTGCTTTCTCTGTTGCATTATCCCTGTTTTCATCAACTATTTTTTGAACATTTTCTTCGTGTTGGCTGCCGTCAATTTCAACAATTACTCCACGCTGATTAAATATCTGGTATGGGAATTCTATCGAAAAATCAATCTTTTGTTGACTGAAGATATTTACCGAACCATTAAGAAATTTGTCGATTTCATCATCAACAGAAGTTGAAAAACGCAAAATGTTTTCTAATTCTCGTTGGCTTTCAAAAAGTTGTATCCAAAAGGGATTAACCATTTTGGGTAATTTGTCATACAAGAAATCTTCTTCAAATTCGCTACCTAAATGATTTTCCCATGTGTCAATTTTCAGCTTATTAATTTCGGTCAATGTAATTCTTGGGTCAACAATATGTAAGGCTCTATAAAGTTTATTTGCAAAATTTTCTGAAAAATTAAAATCAAATGCGATAGCACCAATCTCAGCCTGTTTTTTGTTTAATGAACCAAGTTTAAAATTCTCAAGAATTGCTTTTTCAAGGTCTAAATTTATTCTGGTGGGTAATCCCCTTGAAATAATATTGTTTGCAACAAATAGTATTTGCTCAGGATTTTGGAACTCCTGTCCATTTGATGAAACAATTTTAGCATCAAAAAAGGAAAGTTGTTTTAAAAGTCCATCAACTTTTTCTTTACTGAATGATTTGGTTAAATATTCAGCAATCCCATCAATAATATATCCTGCTTGTAATTGTCTCATATTGTCTAAAAGCTTCAAAGTATTATTTTGAAGAGCACTAATCTTAACCTTTCAAGTACTCAATATAAACATTCCTGCATTGCATATGCAAGATGCAATTTTCTATTTCACCATTTTTTAATTTTATTGTCGCATCATAATCCTCTCCGTTAAAGTCTATCCATCCAAATGGAAACATCGCTTGTACGGGATATCCTCTCAAAACTATTTTATCAGAATCATGACTAACAATTCTCATTGGTTTAGGTGTCATTTGAACATTATTTTGCCAAACAGGGTGATTTCCATCTAAGTTAAATAAAGTTATAATATATACGTCACCTCCTTAAATATTATAGCCTTCACAACCGTTGATGTTTGGCTCAACTTTTAATGCTCTATTAGCACCACCGTGTGAACCTGCCACATGTTTGCCATTTTCATATCTCAAATGGTCTGGAGATTTAAACACAAAATCTAAATTTATTCTTACCTGATTTTCCGTATTATTGTTTTACGATTATCCGCTATAGTACCTATACCCTTTTTGCGTCATTGCAATCCCGGCGTTGTTTGACGGGAGGAGCAATCTTTAACTCAGATTTACAACAGATTGTTTTTTCTAAAAAAGTACTCCTCGCAATGTCGAATTCATTATTATTTTGTTGTATCATAAGTTTTTCATCACTTTAGGCATATTTGCGGATATTCTTATATTGTTTTTTAAATTTAACATTAATTATTGTCTCAAATTATTGATTTTACACAACAATGAGCATTTGAAGAAAACAGCTCTTTTGCAAACTTTGGTTGTGTGTCGGCTCGTGCGGTTTGCAAATGTGCTGTTTTGTGCGTTGGCTTCTCATTTTGTCTTTCTTTATTTTGTAGCAAATTGTTTATTTCTCTGTCTTTTTACACTTGGCGGTAACTCGTTTATATGTATGACAAAACCATACAATACATTCCAAATTGGGTGTATATGTATGATTTTAATCATACCAATTGCAAAATTAAAAAAAATTACAAATTATCAAATGAACTTTTAATTTTTTTGCAAACTATTTTGACTACCGAATGAAGTTGGTCGTGGTAAACGACCTCACACCAGCCTTTTCCCCTAAGAGGGAATGGAAGGGAAAAAGCCAAAAAGGGCATAAAAGCCTAACCCGCCAATGGGTCAGGGGTGGAACGTGGCGGTGGGCCCGGTAAGCGATACCACATGAGCCTTGCCGCAGGCGGGGCGAATAGTTTCGCGTGGCAGTTCCGCCCCCGGGGCACCCATCGGGTTAGGCTTTTCAGCCTTGATTTTCTTTGGTTCTTTCTTGTATCAAGACAAGAAAGAACATTTAATTTAAATGGTGCTTTGCAATGCTTTTCCGTTGCGATGCAACGGTTGCTAATTGCTCTTTGGTTGATGCTATTCGTGCTCCGCTACACGAATTCGATTACCTTACTTGATTAATATTACGTCCCTACGGGGCTGAAAACGTTGGTCGTTATTTGTAAATTTAAATGGTACACCGATGACGCAGATTGGGCAGATTTTCACTGT
>DSBF01000504.1 GCA_011049495.1 Ignavibacteria bacterium | reverse complement strand
TTATTAACCCACGAATTAATTCGTGGGTTAATGTAAAATCACTCATAATTATAAAACCGTTTCAACGGTTTTAAATAATTTACTTTACTCGTTTCCCATTCTCTAAAAACTTTTCATCCAATCCTTTTAATGAACCATCTGGTTCGTAAATTACTTCGGGTGAGTATTGGATTGCCCAAGCTCTTCGCATTTCGTTTGTGCTGTTTGGTCCCGAACGATGGAAACATGTACTTGAAAAGACTGCAATCGAACCGGCTTTGGCGATAACCGGAACACCCGTTTCATCACCGAAATATCCAACCCTGTCTTTTGATCCATCCATTACTTTATGTTCAATTTTTTCCTTTGTACCAGCTTTTGAATAAGGCAGTAAATAAATTGTTCCGTTTTCTTCGTTTACATCAACCAAGGGTATCCAGCAATTAACATATATCTTATGCGGATGATCAACATAACCTGAATCTTGATGCCAAGTAAACTCCGCACCTTTTTTATCCAAACCTTTTACGACAAACTGTTCCCAAAAAAGGTAAGCATCATCACCAATTGTAGCTTTGCAAATTTCTTCCATCAAATCACTAAAAATAAATTCGCCCAATGCTTTACGTTGTTTATATGCAAGGAATACAAAATAACGGCTGTTCTTTCTACTTAAGTTTAATTCCGTAACCCCTTGTTTTTCCATTTCGGCATCTTGTTCTGCTATTAATGAATCACATTCGTTGCGTAGAGTTTCGAGAACATCATCGGGTATTACTTTATCAAGAATAAAAAATCCGTCTTCTTGATATTTCCGTTTTTGTTCATCAGTTATATTTATCTTTTCAAGTGTTGTCATACCCTCATTCCTTTTATTTATTTAAGAATTGCCTCTTCAGTTTCTTTATCGAAGTAATGCATTTTAGCAGCATCAACATATAGTTGCATTTTTTGTCCCATTTCCGGTTCTTCGATTGCTGCTATTCTTGCAATACAGTTTGATCCTGTAATAGCGAAATAAATAAAAATTTCATTCCCCATCGGTTCAATCACATCCAATGTAACTTCAATTTCATCCATACTTTCTGCTTTAGCTGTACTAGGATGATGAATACTTTCAGGACGAATACCGGCGGTTATTTCTTTATCAATATATTTTGCTAATGCATCTTCGTGTTGATTGAATACCTTTATCCTAACTGTGTTTGCTTCATCAAGAAAATAGAGTCCGTCTTCTCTAATGATCTTACCATCAATAAAATTCATAGCAGGAGAACCGATAAATCCCGCAACAAATTTATTTGCTGGGTGATTATAAAGATGAAGCGGAGTATCAATCTGGTGAATATCGCCGTCTTTCATAATTACAATTCTGTCACCCATTGTCATCGCTTCGGTTTGATCGTGTGTAACGTAAATCATTGTAGCTTCTAATTTTTGATGAAGCTTTGAAATTTCGGTACGCATTTGAACACGTAACTTTGCATCAAGATTACTTAACGGTTCATCAAACAAAAATACTTTCGGATGACGAACAATCGCCCTCCCGACAGCAACTCGCTGCCTCTGTCCGCCCGAAAGTGCTTTAGGTTTTCTATCAAGTAAATCAGTTATACCCAAAATTTCCGCTGCTTCGTTAACTCTTTCCTTTATTTGGGCTTTTTTATATTTCCTAAGTTTTAGTCCAAAGCCCATGTTCTCTGCAACGGTCATATGCGGGTAGAGAGCATAGTTTTGAAATACCATTGCAATGTTTCTGTTCTTCGGTGAAACATTATTAACAAACTCATTATCAATATAAAGTTCACCTTCGGTTATTTCTTCGAGTCCGGCAATCATTCTAAGCGTTGTCGATTTTCCGCAGCCGGAAGGACCGACTAAAACCAAAAACTCTTTATCTTTTACTTCTATGTCTGCGTTGCGAACCGCAACCGTTCCGCCCTCGTAAACTTTAGTCACATTTTTAAGAACTACATCCGCCATAAGTCACCTTTGTAATATTTTGATGATAATTTAATTTGCCTATTAATTTGAATATTTCTCCACAGTACCGCTTATATTGACAAAAGTGCTCTTAAGCGTACCGTAAAGATTTTTATAAATATTGTAGAAATCTTCATATATATTGATATTTTCTTTATTCGGAGTTGTCGTCGATTTTATTTTAATCATTGAATTGCATGCTTCATTTACCGAGTTGAATTCTCCCGAAGCAACAGCGGCGAGTATTGCGGCTCCGTATGACGCACCTTCTGTTGATGAAAGAGTTACAATTTCTTTATTCAGCAAATCAGATAATATTTGAATCCACATATTATTTTTTGCGCCGCCGCCGGAGATACGAACTTGTTCTGTTTTAACTCCGAGCTTTTCATTTAATTCAAAACAGTCGCGTAAACTATATGCAACGCCTTCCAAAACTGCTCGTGTAAAATGCGCCGAGTTATGTCGAACTGTTGCACCGATAAAAGTCCCTTTAGCATTTGCATCAGCATAAGGTGTGCGTTCTCCGCTTAAATATGGTAAGAAAAATAAACCTTCTGAACCTGGTTGAATATCTTCAGCAGTTTTCGTCAGTTCGGAATATTCAACTCCTTTGTGAAAAGTATTTCTATACCATTGCAATGAACCGGCAGCCGAAAGAGTAACTCCCATAACATGCCAAGCATCCGGAACTGCATGACAAAACGAATGAACTTTGCCATTTGCTTCAATTCTCGGTTTGTTGCTGTGTGCGAACACTACTCCCGATGTACCGAGCACAAGAGAAGTTATTCCTTCTTTTACAGTTCCCGTTCCGACTCCGCCCGCCGCTTGATCTCCACCGCCTGCAACTACAAGTAAATCACCGGGTAAATTTAATTCTTCACATAATTCTTTCTTTACTCTCCCGGAAATTTCGGATGATTCATAAAGCTGCGGCATCCATTCTTTTGAAATTTCAAGTCCGGTTAAAATTTCATCAGACCATTTTCTTTCGGGAACATTTAATAGAGATGTACCGGATGCATCCGAAACATCAGTTGCAAGTTCACCGGTTAATCTAAATCTAATATAATCTTTAGGAAGAAGAATTTTTCTAATCTTTTTATAGTTTTCCGGTTCGTTGTTTTTTATCCACAAAATTTTGGGAGCGGTAAACCCAGTGAGAACTTGATTGCCTGTAATTTTAATTAACTTATCAAAACCGATTTTGGCTGTAATCTCATCACATTCTTTTACAGTTCTTTGGTCATTCCACATTATGCATGGTCGAACAATGTGCATGTTTTCATCAAGTGTAACCAAACCGTGCATTTGTCCCGTTAAACCGATTCCTTTTATTTCATTCTTCTTAACTTTTGATGCGACTGATTGAATACTTTTTTTGCTTGCTTCCCACCACTCTTCGGGATTTTGTTCCGTCCAATTCGGTTTCGGCGTAAGCATTTGATATTCGTTAGTTGCTGAGGAAATCACTTCGCCTTTTTCATTTATGAGCAGAGCTTTTGCTCCGCTTGTGCCAACATCAAGTCCGATGAAATAACTCATTTAACTTTTACCTCTTCTTTATCAACATATTTAGATACCCATTGCGACAATCTTTTACCAAGCCGTTTACAGGCATCAATTTCTTTTTGTTCGCGCGGTTCACCGGCACAAGTCGCTCCGTAATGGAGTGTAAACTTATCAGCAACATAATCAGTTAAACCGAAAACAAGAAAACCGAAGTTCATTAAGATTGTCATTAGCGACATACATGTAATTTCAGCTCCTCCTCCCCATCCACCTTGAGATGAAAACGCACAGCCGATTCTTCCGTCAATTTTTCCCCAAACATTGTCACCGATTTCGTCCCAAAATTTTTTCATCTTCCAAGAAACGATTCCCATATTTGTCGGTGAACCGAGTGCGATTCCATCGCACCATTCGACATCTTTATAAGTTGCGTCATCTACTTTTTTAATTCTCACTTCGTGATCGCCAAACGATTCCGCTCCATCTTTAACATAATATGCCATCTTTTCGGTGTTGCCGCTTGCGCTGTCGTATAAAACTAATACTTTTCCCATATCTCAATTTACTTTTATTTTGGTAGATAATATTGTTTATAGTTTTCAGTCCAAAAATTTTGATAATACCAATGAGGATAATATTGGAATGGTTCGCTTAGTTCATCTAGTCTTTTAACTTCGTCTTCGGTTAGTTCCCATTCGCTGGCTTTTACGTTATCAAGTAACTGATCGTTATTTCTTATTCCAACAACTACACTTGATATGCCTTGTTTTCTAAGTAGATAATTTAACGATACTTGAGTAACGGTTACTTTTCTTTCCTTTGCAATCTTTTCGAGTTCATCTAAAATCTTTTCGCCTTGTTCAATATTGTATGGATTATGATCACCCGGTTTTTTCATTCGTGTTCCTTCCGGCCAATTATTTTTATCCCGGTATTTACCGGTGAGTATTCCACCTTGAAGAGGTCCCCAAACCATTGTTCCTATTCCATACTCGAGTGAAGCCGGAATGATGTCGAGCTCCAGATCTCGTCTTAAAATATTATAACTCGCTTGATGTGCTATCAATTTTTGATAATTATGTTTTTCGGAGATGTAGTTCGCCTTTGCAAGTATCCAAGCCGGGAAATTTGAACAACCGATGTATCTAACTTTACCATCAACAACTAATTGAGTAAGAGCATCAAGAGTTTCTTCCAAAGGTGTAACAAAATCCAAAGCGTGAATTAAGTATAAATCGATGTAATCGGTTTGCAGTCTTTTTAGACTTGCTTCGCATGCATCAATTACTCTTTTTCTTGAGAGACCTTTACCATGTACTCCGTCATTCATTTCAAAACCAAACTTAGTACAGATTATAGCATCTTTTCTTCTTTCTCCAAGTGCTTTGCCTAACATCTCTTCGGAATTGCCGGAAGAGTAAAAATCTGCTGTATCAAAAAAGTTAACTCCGTTTTCGAGAGCTGAATTCACAAGTTCATCGGCATCTTTTTGATGAAGCTCGCCGAGATGAGTCCAACCGTCTGAACCGGTGAAAGTCATTGCGCCGAAACAAATTTCAGAAACCGTTAAACCGGAGTTACCCATTTTCCTATAATTCATTACGCACTCTTTTTATGTGTGTGATTCCAAAGATGTCCTTCACGCTTTTGTCCAACCAAAGAAGTCTCAAACCAAACTCCTTCAATTGTTTTATGAACGATCGGAAAATCGTGATGATCGCCGGCTTTTGTGAAAACACAGTCTCCTGCTCTCACATTATATCTTTTTCCTTCTGTAACTACTTCTCCTCTGCCGTCGAATAGGATCCAAAATTCATCGCAGTCGTGGTAATGATTATCGAACTCTGTATTTCTTTCATAATCAACTTGATCACCGGTGTTTTTCGGATTCTCAGTTTTGTTTAATTGAAATACTCCGCGGCTGCCGGTTTGGTTATCCCAATTTCCACCAATCCGAATAATTACAGAGTTTTCAAACGCAATAATTTGCTTAAGTTTATTTTCATTAAGAGAATACTCTTCAACACCATTTTTATTTATATCTCTAATATGATTTTCTGTTTTGACCAGTGCTTTACCTTTGCCCATCATAAGTACTTCTTTGTTTTGATGGTCGTTGACTTTATATACTTCATTAGCTCTTAAGTGAATAATATCAATCACTTCTACTTCACTTTCTTTTAATGCTGATTTATTTTTATAATCAAAAACGGGCATAACTATTTCCCTTCGTATTTTGGAAGCATCGGAACGTCGTTAATATCCGGACCGAAGAATTTATAAATGATTAAATCTTTATCACCTGTATTTGTTACTTCAACCTCTTTGACGGCTTTTTTGTGACAAACAATCAGTTCATCCTGTTCAAAGTTTTCGCCTTCAATTTCTAATCCGCCAAATGTACCTTTACCTCTCCAGACCAAAATGTTGTAAACACCTTTATCTTTCCCAACAAACTTTCCACCAGGTTTTACGACTAACTTTTTACCGCTGAATTTATATGTGTTGTAAAATATCCAATACTCTTCCCCGTCTTTTTGTTTTGTTTCTTCGATTAAGATAGGCGGTGTATGTCGATTCTCATAAAAGTATGGATCACCGCTTATTTCCCAATTGATCATTTCAAGAATTATCTTTTCTCCTTTTTCTTTTCTATCTTTTTCAGTCACATCTTTCCATAGCAATTCTTTGTCGATTATCTTACCGCCCGTTTTGGGCTGAAGCATTGCGAAAACGTCGGAGTCTTCCTGAAGTTCAATAGTTAAGGCAGAACCGGGAGCGTGAAGCGTTCCCGACGGAACGTGGTATCCATCGCCCGGGATTTGCTTAAATGCACGTGCGTGTTGAAGTATTGCATCGTCTTTCCATTCGATCATATGAGGCAGAAGTAAGTCGTGCCTTTTCTGCTGAGCGATGTAAGGATGAACACCAAAGTAAGTTTCGGCTTCCTCACCCAACGGGACATCTTCGGGAAAGTAATATGCTTCTTCTTTAGAGTTGCAGCCAACAAGTTTTGCATGATGTTCCATTTGATGTATGTGATAAGGCAAGCGATACTTGTAATCAAAAATTTTAGGGAGACGATTTAATCCGGCATGATTTTTTGAATACTCTTCACCAAGGATTTCTTTTGGAAGTAATTCTACTGCTTCTTTCAATGTGATATCTTCGTCACTTTCTATATTCAAAATACTCAGTCCTTCATTCGGAACTGAAACTTTGTTATCAGCTTTAGTTGTAGAGCCAACCCATCTTTCACAAATACCGCCGCGTTCGCCAAGTTCATATTGATCTTCGGGTAAACCGAGTCGTCTTCCGGGTGGAAGGAAATCACGTGCAACCCAAGCCGGTTTTAATCTTATTATTCCATCGTTTTGATTGATTACATCAAGTATAGTTTGTTTCCTATCACTCATTTCATTTACCTGTGCTTAGTTTTAATTCGATAGCTGGTTGAAAGTCATTACTTTTTATATAATGAAAAATGTTGTTTCGAAGAGTTTTAACATAAGGATTACTTTGATTTGACAAATCAAGTGTTGTTAATAGCATTTTTCCTTTACCATAATTCATTTCCATAACATAACTAGAATTTATATAAACCCACGCAATAAAAATTCCGGCGGGAACTGAATCGAACTGCTCATTTGGAATTTCGCTTATTACATATTGAGGTAATACTTCAACCGCTTCAAAACCGAATGACTTTCCGAAATTGATATTTTGAAATACCGGATGATCCGGATCGTACCAATTCAACGCAGAAGCCCAGTTGCCGTCAAGCCAGTCACTTTCTCTAGAAATGATTTTATACGGGAATGATTCGGGAAGTGAATCTGTGCTGTCGGCTATACATAAAACTGTTTTACCAGCTTCAACTTTTTCCAAAATTTCTGAATCAATTTTTTGTGTAATAATTATATCTTCTGTCGTGACATCTTCTATCATCGGATAGACAAAAAGTTCGATATAATTATTTGTAATTATTTTTTCATTGGACATTAATTCCAAATCAACTTTTACTTTTTGCGGTTCACTTATTTCATTAACAGAAAATTTTATCTCCACAATTTTCTCAACATCTGTTACGTTGATTATTTTATTAATCTTAATTTCACCATCGTCAATTTTTTCAGTACTCCATTTCAGTGATAAGTTTGATAAATCTTCACCACTGAAATAAGAAAAATAAATATCAATGTTTATCTCTTCACCGGCAAAGTAGTTGAGTTTATGAGTACGCGGAATAATAACATCCTGCTTTTGAATCATCTGCAGCATATTTTTATTCAATTTATAATTACGCCACATATCAAGTAGCCCGTTGACTTCCCAATTGATGTCCGTGAACTCAGTAACGCAGTAACCTTGGATTGCATCTGCTAGACGAATTTCTTCGATTTCATACTTTAGTGCATTTGTTTGTGCAATTTGACTTTCTTCAGCAAGTTCATCGTAATTGTTAAAAATTCTGTTGTACTTATAATCCGCAAAACGCTTTTCGACTCCGGCTGGAAGAGTAATCCATTCATCATAGAAAACTCTATCAAACCAGAATGGTAATTCATCCGGCAGTTTGGGCAAACCCCAATTGCCGAATTCAGAAATCATCAATACTTCATCGCCGGTTTCTTTTGAATCACCATGTTCACTAAAAAGCCATTTGGGACGAGTGTTTATTTCTTTTATTTGCTCTGAAAACTTTTTATGATTTTCCGGCATAGCCCAGTAGATGTGATAATCATTAATATCTGTCTTAATGTGGAAGTTACCCCAGCAAGCGCTGTTGTCAACTATTAATCTTCCGACTGCTTTCTCCTTAGCATAATTAAATTCATTCAGCAGCCATTCTCGTTGATCTTCTTTTGATAAATCGATACCCCAACTTTCATTAATTATACT
>DSBF01000506.1 GCA_011049495.1 Ignavibacteria bacterium | reverse complement strand
GAAGGGAAACAATACAATAAGAGGAATCTCAAATATATAATCCATGATGTTGAAACCGAATTACTTGAAGACCCGCTTCTTTTTAAAACCCCAATTGTTAGATTTAACAGGAAAGTTGTATTAGGCTATGATACGGATTCCTGGTTTGAACTTGCCAAAGAATCATTATTATGAAGAATTGACGACGGGATTTTCGCATTTAGTTTACAGCCTTCTCCTGCGTAAGATTTTATATTTAATTCACCTCCCAAAAAACGAATCCTTTCTTCCATACTTGCCAAACCCATTCCATTTAATTTCCCGCTGGTTTTTTCCTCATTATAATTGAACCCTATGCCGTCATCTTCAATTCTTATATTGAGAAAATCATCTTTCAAAATAAAAATAACAATACTGCTTTCAGCTTTGGAATGCTTACGAATATTTGTCAAACCCTCTTGAACAAATCTGTAAATGTTGGTCTGGTATTCTTCATTCATTCTGAGGGGTTCATTGATGTTTGAAAAGAATTCCACCTTTATATTAGAGTGATTTGAAACATCATTACACAAAGCCTGAACAGCGTTTACAAGCCCCATTTGTTTGATGGAATTAGGATGAAGCAAGAATGCCATGTTTTTCAATGAGATTAAAATTCCGTCTAGTTTATTTGATAACAAAGTAAATTTTGAATTACTGTCGACCGAAACTTCGTTAGATAATTTATCAAACTCAAATTTAACAAGAGCCAATTCTTGTGATAGATTATCGTGAAGTTCACGTGCAATTTTTTCTCTTTCTTCTTCTTGGGCAGTAAAAATTCTTTGGGTTAAATCTCTTATACTTCTTTCCGAATTTCGAAGCTCCTGTGTTCTTTTCTTAACTTCAATTTCAAGCAATTTGAAATATCGATTTCTTGCTAAATATTCATATGCCGAGTATGAAATCGAAATTAGAAAAATAATCACCAAAAGATAAAACCATATATTTTTAAAAAATGGAGTCTGAATTACAATGGTACTTAAACTCAATGTATCACTGCTAACTCCCTTTGCATTGGCAGCTGAGATTTCGATAGAATAAGCACCGGGGTCTAAATTGCGAAGGAGATAACTATTACTCTTTGTTCTATGGATTTCTCGGGATTCTTTGGACAGATTTATTAACGCAATAGTGTATTCTACTAAAGTCTCATCAATGAAGCTTGGTGAATTATATTTTATCAATACTTCGGGATTGCTGTATGGTATGTGAATTTCGCTTTCAATTTTGTAAGGAATTCCCTTTAGATTAAACAATCCGTAAAAATTAAGCTTCGGTTTCGATTGATATAATTCTTCACTATAAAGTTGAGAATGAAATACCGATAATCCATTAGCAGTTCCAATGAAAACTTTACCGTCCTTGTATAAGAAAGCATCTCTGTTTGTTTCAACGCCGGCAAGTCCTTCTGTTGGTGTAAATAAAAACTTCTGACCTGTTGAAGGATTCCACCGAAGTGCTCCGCCCATCAAACCAAACCATATAAACTCGTTTTCCTGACCGATAAAAAATACAGGTTTATCAATCTTCAAATCATCATATTTTCTTATTTTTTCTCCATCGAATATGTATAAACCATTGTAGGTTCCAACCAACCATTTATTATTTGTCATTTTATAAAAAGAATATACTTCATCTGCCAGCAGAGTACCGGTTTTAAATGAATCAACTTCGGTTGTGTTTTCATTAAATAAGTATAACCCTTTTTTTGTAGCAAGTATCAAATTTTCATCATCATACCTAAAAATTCTTCTTACATTCAAAGAAGATATTGATTTTAATGGAGTAGGATTCCCCTTGTCGATTCTGTAAAGATATTTATCGGTTGAGTAATAAATATTACTCCGGTTGTCTATAAACAAACTCAAAAACGAAAAAGAACCGTCCGATTGAATATTATTTTGCCATCTTACTTTTAATTGCCTTGTGATATAACCAATACCAAGCAATTGCGAATTAAACCAAACAACATCTAACTTAGGATCATAAGCTAAATACAATATTCTATGAAACCCTCGATGTTCCTTTTGGGAAGGTAATGACAATCTTAAGACTCTGTTTTTATCAAATGCAGAAAAACTTCCGTTATGAGCTAAAATAATCGGACCGTTAGGAAATGATTCAATTGCCGTAATTTCATTTTCGGAAAGACCGTCAGATTCATAGAAATTAATAAAGGGAGAATGCTTTACTTTTGTTAAACCGCGCAACGATGTAATCCAAACATTGGATTCATAATCAACAAAACATGAAGTTGCCCCGCTAGATGAAAAACCTATTGAATTGTCAAGTTTTTCAAAATGATCAACTAATTGATTCCATCTGAATGAACCGAAAATTGTTCCGAAATAAAAATCCTTAAAAGGAGTTACGGTAATAAAAGCGTAGTTAGAATGCTGCTCGAAAAATGGAATCTCAAAATTTTCTTTGAGAACAATAATTTTGTTATCAATAAACTGTCCAATCCAATTTAATCCAAGAAGATATATTTCGTCAGTATTAACCGGTTTACTAATAGCAATCACTTTTTCGGTTTTATCAATTAAGCCGGTATTGTAAATTTTTGTTTCCGGATTGTAAATTATCAAACCTCTGTTGGTAGCAAGAAAAATTTGCTTGTTAATAAATTTGCCGTCGTACACTTTTATGTCTGTTAATCCATCTATTGTAAGATCGTCCATCCATTCTTTATTTCCAAAAGCGACACTCCTATTTCGTGTCATACTCAAAAAATGTGGTTGGTCATCGAATATAGTTATATCTATTATTGTAGAATTTTTATAATTGGCATTTTCTAAATTAGTGGATTCCCAGATGTTATCTTTTTTATAAAAGACTTTATTTGTAGGATTAAAACCGGGGACAGCCCAGATAGTGCGCTGTTCGTCTTTCTGAACTAAACTAAAAAGATAATTCAGATTTTCACCTTTGACAGAATCTAATTTATTCCAAGAATTTCCGTTGTATACGATTAGACCGGATTCTGTGGCAATCCATATATTCCCATTTTCGTCTTGAGTACAACTGTAAAGAGTTAAAGAAGGCAGTCCATCAAGGGTTGTATATGTTCTAATGTTAGAAGGCTGTGAAAAGAGATTTGATATTAAATGTAGAAGAAATATTATGTAAAAAAATTTACGCATGTTTAGTTCATTTGCTAATTTGATCTTGAACTAAATATAACGAAAACTTAAATAATATACTTTCCTTTCAATAAAAAAGTGAAACTATCACTTTTTAAGTATTGGACAGCGTCCCACCCAAGATGTTTTGCTGCTTCAACATTCTCTAATAAATCATCTATAAAAAAATGTTCAGAAGGAGATGAACCTGTAAAATTCTCAACTGCCTTATAAATATTCTTTTCCGGTTTTCTAGAACCAATTTCATGAGAGAGAATCAGTTTATCAAAATATTTTAGAAACTCGTATTTCTCCCAACCATATTTTTGATGAATAAAATTTGTGTTAGATAAAAGAACGAGTTTGTATTTTTCCTTTAATAGGGGTAGTAGATTTATTGTTTCTTCAATCGGGGAAAATAGATCTGAATAATAATTATAAAAATCTTCTGCACTTATTTTATAATCCAACCATGTCAACATTTCTTGAGTAAATTCTTCCAGGGAAATAGTGTTCTTTTCATACTCGCAATGAATATGATAGTTCTCAAAATATAAAGAATGAAACCGTTCACCGAGTCCGTGTTCAACTTTATTCAATTTATCAATAAGCCTCTGCGAATCTACATTAAGAAGTACGTCACCTAAATCGAATACAATTACTTTATAATTCTTTTTCGTCATTGCAATAAAAATGGGTCGACAAAAATATTGTCGACCCAAAAAGATTAATTGAAGAAACCGTCACTTAAATCTTGATTAACTTTTATTTCCGTAACCTCTAATTCAATGGATTGAGGACCTAACTGCTGTGAAAGTTTGTGAGGATACATTACGCCCTCAACCTCTCTGTAGTCCGACATATCTATTGTTTGATCAAAACTTCCTTGCGGAGATTCAACAGTTGTGATTTCTCTAATTTTTAATCCTGAATCAACTTCGTAATAATTAAACCATTTTTTACCTGACGGAAGAAGAAGTTCAATTTCATAAGCATCTTTTCCGTTAATTGTTTTAATTCCTTTTAATGAAGGAGTAATTCCTAATTCATCATAATGGAGGAACAAGTTCATTGTTGACTGTAATTTCAGTTCGTCAAGCTGCTTCCCTTCGATTAAAGATTCTTGACCGTTTGTGATTTGTTTTCCAACTTCACCATTAAATAAAGTTGTCTGTTTAACGACAACCGCATCCAGGTCTTGATGAAGCAAATTCGGAATTTTACGGGACAAAGTTAAAGTTACTTCAAATCCTTGAACCTGACCTTTCAGAATTGTTTGAACATCTTTAATGCTATTTAACTTTTCACGCCCTCCTTGAACTTCAATCCATCTTTCGATTACAGAATCAACCGTAATACTCGGATCAACTTTCTTTACTGTCGGGTCATATTCGTTTCCGTAGTTATCATAATAATTAATCTTACCGCTTAACGAAAACTTTTTAAGGTTGTTGGCTATATCTTCACCTTTACCGACAACAAGTATATGCGCTTCGTCAGGTTTGATATATTTCTTAGAGACGGCGATAACATCTTCCTTAGTAACAGCATCCAAATTTTTCAGATAATTTTTATAGTAATCTTTTGGAAGATTATACCTTTCGATATTTAACGCAAAACGTGCTATTGTTTGCGGACTTTCAAGAGAACGTGAAAAACTTCCGGTGAGGAAATTTTTTGCTAAATCTAATTCTTCGTCTGTGATATCTCCGCTTCGCATCTTTTTCATTTCTGCTAATATTTCTGTAATTGTACTATCGGTAACGGAGTTTCTAACTTGAGTAGAAGCAGAAAAACTTCCGATTAATTCATCAGAGTCAATACTAGATCTTGCCCCGTATGTATAACCCTTATCTTCTCTTAAATTCGAATTCAACTTGGAAGAGAAATAGCCGCCGAGTATCATATTTGCAACTGAAGTTTTTATTACATCTTCGGAACCAATTTTAAGATCAATAGGATAAGAAATATTTATTACCGATTGAACTGATTGAGGTCTGTCAACCAAAGCGACTTTGTTTACTAATGGTGCTTGGGGTTTTTTATAAGTTGCTTTAGAAACTTCTTTTGTTTTCCAACCACCGAAATATTTTTTTATCAACTTTTCTGCATCGTCTTTTTCAATATCACCTACAATAGCCATGTATGAAATGCTTGGGGTAAAATATTCATCGTAGTAGTCTTGACAAATTTCTAAAGTAATATTATTAACAGTCTCTTCGGTTACTTGTTCTCCATAAGGATGATCTAACCCGAAAACAAGCGCATTTCTTACATTAGCGGCAATTGCATTCGGATCATCTTTCTGAGCTTTTAATCCCGATAGAGTTTGTTTAACTAATTTATCAAGTTCTTCTTGTTTGAAATCGGAATTAAGAACTATATCACTCATAAGTTCAAGCAACGTTTCGATATGCTGTGTTAATGAACTTGCAAATATTCCCGTGGCAGAAGTATTTAATCTTGCACCAATAAAATCAACGGCTTCGTCAATATCAGCTTTTGATCTAGTTTTGGTTCCGGTTCTTAATAACTGACCGGACATTGATACGTATCCAGCATTTTCTCCCTCGAAAATTGGATCTCTATCAATAACAAGAGAGAAAGAGACAACCGGGAGTTTATCGTTTTTAACAACAAAAACTTTTAAACCGTTATCGAGAGTAAAAGATTCCGAATCACCAATTTGAATTTCGGGGGCAGGAGCAGGCTCCGGCATTTTTGATCTGTCAACTTGTGCATAAAGCGATAAAGTAAACAGAAAAATTATTATAATAAAAAACTTGTTATTCATTTTATTCTCCGTTATTCTCATAAACTTTATTTTTCTTGCGACTTAGGCAAGTAGTATAAAACCACTCTTTTGTTTTCATTTAAATATTCATTTGCGACACGCTTGATATCTTCTTTAGTAACTCTCATATATCTTTCCAACTCGGTGTTTATTAAATTCGCATCACCGAAATAAACATGATAATCGGCAAGAGTTTCTGCAATACCGGCAACCGTTGAATTCTGTTGTACAAACCTGCTTTCTATCTGATTACGTAATTTTTCAAATTCTTTATCGGAGATAAGTTCATTTTGGGCTTTATTAATCTCTTCTTGAATTGCTTCTTCTAAAACCGCTGGTTCAATTCCAACATTAGTTAAACCGAAAACAATAAATTGTCCTTCAGCTTCTAATGACAATGGAATTGAAGCAGCTTGCAAAGCAAGTTGTTTATTATCAACAAGTTCTTTGTACATTCTAGAACTTTGACCGCCGGACAATAAAGTAGTTAACATATTAATAGCATAATAATCTTCGGTTCCTTGAGCCGGAATTTTATAAGAATGAATAACTGCTGGAAGCTGAATGTTGTCATAAACAGTATCTCTTATTTCTGAAGTCATAGGTGGCTCAACAATATTTGGTCTATAAATTTCTTTACTTCCTTTTGGAATTTCGGAAAAATATTGATCGACTAATTCTTTTGTTTTATCAATATCAATATCTCCCGCAATTGATAAAGTGGCATTTTGAGGAACATAAAAAGTTTCATAGAATTCAATAAACTCATCGATTGTTGCCATGTCTATATACTGAACGGAGCCGATTGGTGTCCAGCTATAAGGATATTCGGTATATGCACGTTTGAAAATTTCTTCAAGAATAGAACCATACGGTTGATTATCGTACCGTTGACTTCTTTCTTCCTTTACAACTTTGCGCTGAGTTTCAACTCCTAAGGAATCGACCTTTGCATGAAGCAATCTTTCTGATTCAAGCCAAAGACCAAGTTCCAATTGATTTGAAGGAAGAATTTGATAATAAAATGTTCTATCGAAAGAGGTGTTCGCGTTTAGCGTACCGCCACTACCTTGAACAATTTTGAAATATTCACCTCTCGGAATGTTCTCGGAACCTTCGAACATTAAGTGCTCGAAGAAATGAGCGAAGCCTGTTCGTTCCGGGTGTTCGTTCTTTGAACCGACATGATACATTATAGAGACAGCTACAATCGGTGTGGAATTATCTTGATGTAAAATTACATGAAGTCCGTTCTCTAAATCATATTCAACAAATTCAATTTTCTTTGAATCTGCAAATAAAAGTAAGGAACAGATAATCATCAAAATAGAAAACAATTTCCTATTCATGTTAACCCTTTTAATTTTTATAAATAGTTTGGATTTGAGATAACTAAAATTACTAAAATCCGGCTCTAAAGAAATACTTAATTACACAATTGAAAATATATTTATACTTTTTTTATTATCGATTTTCGTTTAACCTGTACCAATAACGCACCTAAAGCAGCGATCATCATACCAATGCCTTCTTTAGATGTTATTGCTTCACCCAGAAATATCCAAGCTAATATCGCTATTTGAATCAACATAGTTCCGTTAATGATGCTTGATTCCATGGCGGTTAATGTACGGAGTGTAAGATTCCAAAGAGTAAATGCAAATGCAGTATTAATTATTGCCAACCAAAGTAAATAAAGAATATTAGTCGAACTTATTGCCGGGAGTCCTTGAATACTAACACCCGAAATAAGCAAAACAATACCGCCTATTCCCATACTTATAACTGTAATTGTAATCGGGCTAATAGAAGAAGTTCTGTTAACATCTCTTCCGATAATTGCAGAACCGGCATTTGCTAAAACTCCAAACCCCATCACAATTAATCCTAAAGTTTGGTTGCCGCTTAAAAGAACCGGATAAAAATATACAAGCACGCCAATTACAAAAAGCAATGCACCTGCCCATTGTAACAATGTAGGTTTCTCGGACAGAATAAAAATTCCCATCACGGCAACTACAATCGGGGTGAAATTAAGAAGTAGACTCACGGTAACAGCGGGTAAAAGAGAAAGACCAAGAAATTGTGCACCTTGTGTAAACGTATAAAAAGTAAAACCGAGTAAAACCAATTTTGCCCAATCACTTTTTTGTAAGTTTTTTATTTCGCTCTTAACTTTCTTACTGAAGGCTAAGGGGAGAAGCGCAATAAAAGCAATTGTATAACGTAATCCCGCGAATGTTAGGGGTGGAATTTCAGCTAAACCAATTTTAATAATCACAAATGAAGTTGACCAAAGAAAAGTTACAAGAAGAGCTATGGATATTGCTGCAAATTGTGAAAGGGGTTTGTTTTTCATTTAACAACATAAAAAAATCTCTTTTGCTATCAAAAAGCACATAATGGGAACGCATATTTTTATGATCGTTATGATATTTTAAGAT
>DSBF01000442.1 GCA_011049495.1 Ignavibacteria bacterium | reverse complement strand
GCACAATATATGCTAATAATGGAAATAAAGTACACCTTTTGGAGGGATGGGGTGTTCGTATAAAGAAGTTGTGCCTCATACAAAGAAACTGAATGCAAGAATTAGAATCATTACAGAACATATTTAAAGACAGGATTTTCAAAATCCCAGACTACCAACGAGGATACGCTTGGACGACAAGACAGCTAAAAGATTTTTGGGAAGATGTTGTAAATATACCACCTGACAGATTTCATTATACTGGACTTCTATCTCTGAAAAAATTAGATAAACAGACTTGGTCTTTGTGGAATGATGAAAAATGGCTGATTGAAGATAGAGGATTTAAGCCTTTTCACATTGTTGACGGACAACAAAGGCTGACAACCTTTGTGATTTTTATTCAAGCTATTTCCGAGTTGTTGAAAGAACTACCTGAAAATTCAGAGAAAAAAGAAGAAGAAATTTATCTCGGTTCGTTCAGCTTGAAGGCTATCAAAGAATCATACCTTGTAATTGAGAAACCACCTCGATTTATTATCAAGACATACAAATTTGGTTACGAAACAGACAATCCAAGTTTCAAATTTTTAAAGCACAGGATTTTTCTTGAACCTAACAGCGGAAGTATTCAGGAAACCTTTTACACACTCAACCTTGAAAACTCCAAGAAATTTTTCAAAGAAAATTTAGCCGAGTTCTATAATGAGTACGGTCTTACCGAAATTGTATCACTCTTTAAGAAACTGACACAAAACTTGATGTTTAATGTCTATGAAATCAGTGATGACTTTGATGTTTTTGTTGCTTTTGAGACTATGAACAATCGAGGAAAAAAGCTTTCCAACTTAGAATTGCTAAAAAACAGACTTATTTACCTTACAACACTATATGAAGAAGATGAACTAAAGCCGGATGAACGAACTTCCCTTAGAGAAAAAATCAATGACGCTTGGAAAGAGGTATACTATCAATTAGGCAGAAACAAAAAATATCCCCTGAATGATGATGATTTTCTTGTAGCTCATTGGATTATGTATTTCCAATACACAAGAGAAAAAGGAGACGATTACATTCGATTCCTCCTTGAACAAAAATTTACGCCTCAAAATATCTATGCAAAAACAGAAGTAAAAGTTAGTTCAATACAAGAATTTGAGGAAATTAAACAGGATGAAGAAACTGACCAAGAAGAAGTTGAAACAAACGGAAATGGCGAAGAAAAAACTATTCTTCGTTCAAAACTCACACCAAAAGAAATTGAGGACTATGTCAATAGCCTAAAATCCGCAGCAGTTCATTGGTATAACACACATCATCCAGTAAATAATACTGACTTACCAGAGATAGAACGACTTTGGATTGACCGATTGAATCGAATAGGAATCATTTACTTCCGTCCATTAGTAACTGTTTCTTACTTAACCAAGAAAATAACTTCGGAAGACCGAGTACAGCTTTTTCAGGCAATAGAGCGATTTATCTTCGTCACCTTTCGCCTTAGCCGAGCTTTTTCAACATACAGAAATAGTGAGTTCTATCGAGCAGCCAGACAATTGCGAAATAGCGAACTCTCGATTGAGACGATAATCGAAAGGTTAAATGAACGAATGCATTACTGCTTCTATTCCCCAGAAGAATCGGAGGAAAATTATTTTGACTATACCTACTTCCAAAAATTCATTGAAAAGAAATTCAAAAGTGGTGGTGGTTTCTACAATTGGAACGGTTTAAGATATTTTCTCTATGAATATGAAATGGAAAAAGTGCGCCAAAGAGGCAGCCAAAAAATTGATTGGAAACTTTTTGTAAAAGGAGAAAAGGATAAAGTATCAATTGAGCACATTTATCCGCAAACCCCAGACAACAAGTGTTGGAAAGTGAGCTTTAAGGATTTTAAAAAGCAAGAACGACACTATTTTCAAGGAACATTAGGAAATCTTCTTCCATTATCTCAAAGCATCAACTCAAGCCTACAAAATGACTGTTTCGTTGACAAGAAAAGACCAAAATATAACGATCTTAAAGAGAAAATCAGACAAGGATATTCAGATGGTTCACATTCAGAGATAGAAGTTTCAAATTATCCAGAGTGGAACGCAGACACAATTTTGGAGAGAAGCATCAAACTATTAAAGTTTATGGAAAAAAGGTGGGACTTGAAATTTGAGGATGAGACCGCAATGGCTGAATTGTTATTCTTGGATTTTATGTTCGAAGGAGACGAAGTTGAAGAAACGAAATGAAAAAGTACGAGGCACAACATTGTATAAGCGTAATGCGGGCTGCACGGCTAAAATTGAGCTTTATTGCTCCTGAAAAACTTTGCGGTGGGCGGACAGTTAATCACTCCGAAATCCCGCACTACGCTTATACTTGACCGTTGTGCGTCAGTGTAAAAAGCCAACGCACAAATAGGCACACCTGCCCGTCCGGCAGGCGGGTTTGGTTTTTGCCGACACGCAAAGCCAACGTTGAAAAACCAAAAGAGCTTGCCCTTTCCCACCGCTAAAAAAAAATCGACAAGTTGACCTAAAATCAGAAAATTATTTTTACATTTGCTAAAAATATATCAAATCTTTTTTCGATTAAATTTAAAAAATGGCAAGTTTTGGACATTACATTAAAACTGAAAGAGAAAAACGAGAATGGACTCAGACGGAGTTTGGGGCTAAAATCGGAATAAATACTAGTGCGATAAGTCGAATTGAAAACGGAAGTCAAAAATTTAGTAAATCGAAACTAAAAAAGTTATCGGAACTTTTTCAAACAGACATACAAATCGTAACTGACTTATTTTTTGCGGACAAATTTGCAAGAGAATCTTTTAAATACAAATGTTCTGAATCTATTTTTAAGGTAGCTGAAGAGACAGCTTTCTATATCAAAAACGAAAACTCAACACAAGGAAAGCTCGAACTATGAAAAAACCATTAACATATATAAGTCTTTTCAGTAGTGCCGGAGTTGGTTGTTTTGGTTTCAAACAGCAAGGCTTTGAATGTATTGCTACCAACGAAATATTGACTAGACGTTTGAAAATCCAAGCATTTAATAACAAATGCAAATATGACACAGGATATTTGGATGGAGACATTACATCAAAAGAAGTTAAAAACAAGCTTTTTACTGAAATAGACAAATGGCAAACGAACCACAACGTTAGCGAACCTGATGTAATTATTGCCACACCACCTTGTCAAGGAATGTCAGTTGCAAATCATAAGAAAAATGATGAATTGGGGCGGAATTCGTTAGTAGTTGAGTCAATAAAAATCACAAAAAAAGTAAATCCTAAATTTTTTATTTTCGAAAATGTACGAGCATTTTTAAACACAATTTGTACAGATATTGACGGAAAAGACAAAAGTATTGAGGAAGCTATAAGATTAAATTTAGGAGGTAATTACAATATCCTTTTTGAAATTGTAAATTTCAAAGATTACGGAGCAAATTCAAGTAGAACAAGGACTTTAGTTATTGGTGTAAGAAAAGATTTGCAAAATATAAGTCCTTATGATGTTTTTCCAAAAAAACAAGCACCAAAAAAATTAAAAAATCTCTTTACAGGATTACCCGAACTCAAAAAAATGGGAGAAATATCGGAAACCGATATTTTTCATTCTTTTAGGGAATACGATTTAAAAATGCTTCCTTGGATTGAAAACTTAAAAGAAGGTCAATCAGCATTTCAAAATGAAGAAGAATCAAGAATTCCACATAGAATTGTTGATGGTAAAGTTATATTCAATAAGAATAAAAATGGAGATAAATATGCACGTTGGTATTGGGACAAAGAAGGTCCTTGTGTACACACAAGAAACGATATTTTATCCAGTCAAAACACAGTTCACCCATCAGAAAATAGAGTTTTCAGCATTAGAGAACTAATGCTTATGATGAGTATTCCAGAGGCTTTTAAATGGTCTAATACAGCTACTGAAAAGCTGAACAAAATGACTTCTCTTGAAAAGAAAATGTTTCTCAAAAAGGAAGAGTTAAACATTCGGCATTGTATTGGTGAGGCAGTTCCCACAGGTGTTTTTGAAAATATCGCCAAAAGAATTAAGGAGGTTCTAAATCAAAAAGTTCTTTCTTTAAAGGAAATTAATAACATCATTAAGAAAGAAAAATTGAACGAGACTGAAAATTTAGTTTCCTTTATCAAAAATGAATATAACAACTTTGGCCTTGAGAATATTTTTCAGATAGCGGAATATGCTAATTCAAGCCGTCAAGAAAATTCAGCGTTTTTTACACGTAAAGATATTGCCTATACAGTTGTCAAAGATTTACCTAATTTCAAAGGGAAAAAGAATATTAAAATTTTAGAACCGTCGGTTGGTATTGGAAATTTTATTCCGTTATTAGTTGAAAAATATAGAACTAAAAGTGAAGTAACATTTGACCTAATTGATATTGACAATAATTCTCTTACTGTTTTAAAAACAATTTTAGAAAAATTAAAACTTCCTAAAAAGTTCAAATTCAATTTTATAAATGCTGATTTCCTTACAAACCTCTTTAATGACAAATATGATTTAGTTGTGGGGAATCCACCATACAAAAAGCTTACAAACAATAATGAGGTTTTAGCTCGTTATAAAATTGGTGCAAAAAATAATGAAACAAATAATCTATTTTCATTCTTCATTGAAAAGGCAATTTCATTAGGAAGTTTTGTTTCTTTAATCGTTCCAAAAAGTCTGATTAACTCACCCGAATTTAATATAACAAGGGAGATTTTGAATGAGCAAAACCTTTTAAAAATTTGTGATTATGGTGAAAAAGGTTTTAAAGGAGTAAAAATTGAAACTATTAGCTTTTTGCTTGAAACTTCAGCAAAAAAACAATCTGAAAATGTTTTAATTGAAAGTTATATAACCAAAACCATAGAAGAAAAAAATAAAAGCTATTTGTTTTCAAATAAGTTTCCATATTGGTTAATTTATAGAAATAAAAAATTTGATGAAATCTCTGAAAAAATGAAGTTTGATATTTTCCAAAGTTTTAGAGATAGACAAATAACAAAAAAAATAACAAAGGACGAAGGTAAGTTTAGAGTGCTTAAAGCTAGAAACATAGGTAATAATGAAGTTTTAGAGTTAGACAACTACGACTGCTACATTGACGATATGGAAAATTTGGCTGTCGCCAAATTCTTAAATCGTGAAAATGTTGTAATGGTACCAAATCTTACATATTATCCAAGAGCAAGTTTTCTTCCAAAAAACACAATCACTGACGGTTCTGTAGCCCTTTTAACTTTAAAAAATGGAAGTAGATTGCCTTCCGAAAAAGATTTGGAGTATTACAGCACCAAAGAATTTGAAAAATTTTATAGAGTAGCCCGTAATTACGGAACTCGTTCACTAAATATTGATAACAATTCAGTCTTTTTTTTCGGACTGCTAAAAGATGTTGAATGATAGCACAAATTAATGAGTTTTTTTCTCAATTTGACTTTGATGTAAGAAAGTTAAAAGACGCAAGGTTTATGGACCAAAAAGTAACACCAGATGTGCTTTGTATTATGGCAGATTGTATTTTGAATTATACAGCCGACAGAGATATTGAGTTTACTAAAGATGACATTTGGAATGATAGTTATTTTAATACAAATGTAAAAGCAATTTTCAATAAGCCTGATGCTAAAAATGAAACAACTCGACAGGAATATGACAAGTTCACTTCTCAACCTTTAAGAACATTAGCATATTCGGGTGTATTATCAATGCGAAAAAGTGGAAACAAAAACCTTTATCGTATCAATAACAAAACAATCCTTGAGTTCATCGCAATGAAAGAGCGAAACAGCTATTTGTTTCTCTATCATTATCTTTTAAAAGTATTGTCAGATAGTGGGCAATTGAGATTCTTCGAAAACTATAAAAACAAATGTCAAAACGGAACAATCACAAATGAAGACTTTTCCAAACTGAAAGAACGTTTTCAAAGATTTATCATTGGAAATACTGCCATAAATGGCAAAGTGGAAGTTAATCGTATTTTCCCAAAAATATTGAATGTTTACGCCTGTGAAAACAATATTCAAGGAACGATTAAAGGTAGAATTTCTGCAAACCAGTTTTACTATACTGATTTAATGTATAACCGACCGAATTGGCGAGATGTTAGTAAAAATAAGAATGTTTCAAGAAATGAAGCTGTTGAAGAACACGAAACTTTAATGATGGAGCAAAGCGAAGCGTATTCTGATTACCAAGTACAAAAAGCAATGAATATGATTCGTAAAATGTATAAAGAAAGTGAGGTTAAAGACCAATGGGCAAATGGAGAAGCTACTCAAATACATCATATTTTCCCAAAATCAGGATTTCCACAGTTGGCTCATTATCTTGAAAATTTAATCAAACTCACACCAACCCAACATTACACAAAAGCACATCCAAGCAACAGAACGGATGCTATAAATAGAGATTATCAATTAGTTTGCCTACTTGCAAAATCTGACAGTATTGAAAACTCTTTGAGAAAAGGTGAGTTTATTTACAGAAAGGAATCTTTTGTATATGTTATAAACACAGGCTTATCTGAAACATTGGAAATAGACCTTGACTTTAGAGATATTAAACGAGAATTGAGTAGAATTTATAACACGGCTTAAACTATAAAAGAATGGTACAACTAACATTTGGCACAAAACAACAAATTCAATTTGCTTCAGATAATGAATTTTTTGAAGCTTTAGGATTCTTATCTAAAAATAACGGAACGACTTCTATACATTGGGAGCATAATGAAAATCAAGGGGCTTGGGGAAGCGAAGGTAGAATTCATTGCTATCAAAACATTGCTATCTTCCCGAACTACTTTAGCAATGCATTTTCAGCAGGAGTTAATAAAATTATTCACAGAATTAATTGTAATGAATACGTTGAATATATAGTTACAAAACATAGTTTTCAATTCGGACATAATCAAGACGTGAATGCAATCAGAAATACAATTCCTCAACAGCATATTAATGACTTTGATAGAGGTTTAACTTTATGATATGCCTACGCTAAAAGCCATACACATTTGCAATTCGCACCAGCCAACGCTGCAACCAAAAATTGCAAAAGAGTATGTCTTTGCCAACGCTGACAGACGACCGAAAAAGAACACCGAACGCACAACATCACCTATAAGCAATTGGGGCAATAATGCTTAAACGAAAAGTAAATGAATAAATCAAACGTCTGTACTAAACCCTGCCTGCGGCAGGCAGGCGAAAAGTTTGGGTGTAAAAATCCCCAACTGCTCATAGCTGAGAACCGTTATAGCCCATTTTAAGAAAAGACAGAGCAACCAATGTATAGACCGACAAACATTTACTATATGAACACAATTGAGTGCAACCAAAAATGCACCAAGTGTTCGCATTGGAAATACAAAGACAAAGCTGACAGACTGCCGACTGAAAAATTTATAAAAGGAATTAAATCTATTTCGACTGCAACAGAACTTTGCATTGTTGGTGGAGAACCGCTTTTATTTAAATCAGAGATTTACGAAATATTACAAGGCATTTCCGACACAGACATAAGAACGGTAATAATTACAAACGGAGTTTCAATGGACAAAGAGTTCATACATACCGTTTCAAAATACAATATTCATATCGTGGTTTCCATTGACACAATGGATAAGGAATTTTGGAAATTTGTTCGGGGAACAAACTCAAAAGACAAGGTTTTAAAAAACTTTGAATATGCAACTACCATTTTTACGCCAGCACAAATAAGCATTCAATCTGTGCTATCAAAAGAAACTCAACCACATATGGCGGAAGTTGCAGAATACGCAAACACAAAAAATGTTTATCATTCCATTCAAGACTATATTTCAGAAGGTTTTGAAGGCTCTTGGTCAGCAACAGAAAATAAGCAAGCCAATATTCCCGACAACGAACAACAATGCTACGCAGCCGACAGAAATTTATCCATTATTCAAAACGGAGATGTTTACACTTGCTTTCAACAAAATTGGATAGACGGTTGCCAAAAACCGCTTGGAAATCTAAACATACAAACAATGACCGAAATCCTATCTTCTGACTATACGGCTTTGGTAAGCGAAAAAATGAGAGTTTGTAATCTGCCTTGTAAAGTTCTTAAATGCAATACAAAAAACTAATGACAGAATTTGAAGAAATAATTGTTGAGTTAAGCTACAACTGTAATTTGAGTTGTAGTATGTGTGGCTTTGGTAAAGAAGTTAATCCATACAGCAAGAGTAAATTCTTAACCATTGAGAATTACAAAAATATACTTCACCAAATAGGCGACAAGACTAAAACTATCCGATTAAACGGACGTGGAGAAAGCACCATACACCCAGACTTTGTTGAAATTTTAAATTACACCAAAGAGAAATATCCGAATGTTAATATCAATCTGTTCTCAAACTTTTCATTTAACAACAAGAGAATACTTGACGCATTAATC
>DSBF01000186.1 GCA_011049495.1 Ignavibacteria bacterium | reverse complement strand
GGAAGGAACAAGAGACGGATTTGTTGGAACGAGAAGATATGCGATAGGAAGTGACGGATCATCAATGAGCCGAAGCGGATCGGGCGATATAACATCATTAGAAAACGTACAACCCGGAGATGTATTACGAATTAGTTTATGGGTAAAGGGTGAGAACTTAGAGCCGGATTCGGTAGCAGTAGTAGGCGATCAATGGAGTTTGGCAATCACCCCGATATTCCACAACACGATAGGCAATAATGAAGGATGGGGAGAATTCTGGGCAAGTGATATACCATTAGTATTTCCACATGCAACCTCATTTGATTGGACCCAGTTTTATGTAGATATCCCGGTACAAGAAGGAGCAGTATCAATATCGGTGCGAATACATCCATTGGGCAGATTCCAAGGAACGATATATTGTGATGCTTTGACAATCAAAAAAGCTAATACGGTTACGGATGTTGAAGGGGATCAATTCTTACCAACAGATTATTCGTTATTCCAAAATTATCCGAATCCGTTTAACCCGAGTACTGTAATTAGTTATGCGTTACCTGAACATTCGGTAGTTACGATAAAAATTTATGATATGCTTGGCAGAGAAGTAAGGACATTGATTAATGAAGAGAAAAATGCAGGTGTTCATAACATTACTTGGAATGCAGATAATAATTACGGTTCAAAAGTTGCAAGCGGCTCATATATTTATACGATCAAAGCCGGTAAATTCTTTCAAGCAAAGAAAATGATTATGCTTAAATAAGTAATCGTTTCAGGAGGGAGGCAGTAATTCTGTCTCCCTTCATTATTATATTGATAGGTATATTTTTCTAAACATTAGATTACAGGTGAATGTAATGTTCACTCACAAAAAATTCTTATACGTTTTTCTATTAATTTTTTTTCATATCTCTGGTATACTGTTTGCCGGAACAACCGGTAAAATAGCGGGGAAGATAACCGATAAAAATACCGGCGATCCACTGCTGGGCGCAAATGTTATAATTGTCGGTACAAATTATGGAGGAGCCGCAAATTTTGACGGTGAATACTTCATAATAAATATTCCGCCTGGGGTTTATGAATTAAGAGCTTCTATGATTGGTTTTACTCCTATGGTTGTTCAGAACGTAAGAGTATCTGTCGATCAAACCACTAGGATAAATTTTGAATTATCCGAGGAGACAGTTCAAATTTCCGATATAGTTGTTACCGCAACAAAACCTATTGTTCAAAAAGATTTAACATCTACTGAAGCAAAGGTTAGCGGCGAACAAATTTCAATGCTGCCTCTTGAGGATGTTGCCTCTGTTGTCAATCTACAAGCCGGAGTAGTGGATGGTCACTTTAGAGGCGGGCGCAGTAACGAGGTAAAATATTTGATTGACGGCGTTCCGGTTAATAATGCTTTTACAGGTCAATCCAGCTTGAGTGCCGAAGTAAATAGTTTGGAAGAAATTCAAGTTCTTACCGGTACTTTTAATGCTGAATACGGCGAAGCGCTTTCCGGTGTTGTTAATCAAGTTACAAAAATTGCCGGTGATAAATTAGATGGTGAATTTTCATTTTATTCCGGTGACTATGTATCGGGAAGAAACAATTTGTTTACAAATATTGATAAGGTGAGTCCCTCAGATGTCTATAATTTTCAAGGCAGTTTATCTGGTCCGGTACCGGGTTTTGGTAATTTATTAAAATTCTTTATTTCGGGCAGATATAATTATGATGACGGTTATCTTTACGGAAAAAGAATGTTCAATCCATCTGATTCGTCAAATTTTTCTGCTAATAATCGTGAAGATTGGCACGTGGGGGCAACAGGAGATAATGAATTTGTACCAATGAATTTCAGTAAACGACTTTCTTTACAAGGAAAACTTGCTATTAATGTCGGTGGAGGTAGAGGAATTGTACTTACCGGTCTTTATCAAGACAGCGAATATAAAGATTACAACCATCAGTATAAGTTGAACCCGGATGGTGATTACAACAGGTTTGAAAAAAGTTTTCTCGGTATTGTTAACTATACTTGGGTCTTAAGTAATTCTGCTTTTATAAATTTTGTTGCTTCGGGAATTAGATCTGAGTATAAGCAATATGTTTATGAAGACCCGCTCGATCCTCGATATGTAAATCCGGATAGGAAGAAAGATGTAAGTGGGAATGCCTTCTTAACAGGCGGAACTGAAAATTGGCATTTCAACCATAACACAACATCATTGACTTTTAAAACTGATGCAACATGGCAGTATGATCAAAGAAATCAATTTAAGTCCGGTTTCGAATTTCAATATCATAGTTTGGATTACGAAGATTTTCAAATTGTAATTGATGCGGCAAATAATTATAAACCGGCTTTACCTCAGCGGGGTGCTTTTAATTTTAATACCTATACCTCAAATCCTTATCAGCTTGCTGCTTATATTCAAGATAAAATTGAGTTTGAGTACTTGATCATAAATGCAGGCATACGTTTTGACTACTTTGAGCCGGACGGAGATTATATAAAAGATCCCAACAGGATAAATTTATTAGATGAATTTCAACCGCCGTTTCCCGATTCACTCCTCGAGAAAGCGAAACCTAAATATCAATTTAGTCCACGAATAGGTATTTCGTATCCCATTACAGATCGCGGTGCAATTCATATTTCCTACGGTCACTTTTTTCAAATTCCACCGTTTGAAAATTTATACCGTAACCCGAATTTTAGAATTCCATTAACGGGCGATTTCCCCGCTAATATTGGTAACACGATTGGTAATGCCGATTTAGAACCACAACAAACAATAATGTATGAAATCGGTTTACAGCAAGCTCTAACCGAAGATTTAGGTATAACAATCACAGGTTATTATAAAGATATTAGAAATCTTCTCAGCACGGAAATCTATATCAAAAATGAATTCCGGAAATTTAGTAAGCTCGTAAACAAAGATTATGGTTCTGTAAAAGGAATAACTTTATCATTTGAAAAGAGATTTGGTCACGGTTTCGGTGCAACACTAGATTACACGTTTCAGGTTGCAAAAGGAAATGCTTCCGATCCTAATGATGCGTTCGATAAAGCACAAGCTAATCCACCGATTGAAATAAATAAACAACTCGTACCGCTGGCATGGGATAGAACACATTCTCTCAATTTTACATTCACTGCAGGCGTCCCGGGTGATTATATCGCAAGTTTTATCGGCAGTCTCGGTTCAGGGCTCCCTTATACACCGGCTCTCCAAAATCAAAGAACCGGATTGGAAAATAGCGATAATAAACCGACTATCTTTAGTGTTGACCTGTATGTAACAAAATATTTTGACATTGGTGCATATAAGATCTCGGTTTTTGCCAAAGTCTATAATTTATTTGATACGGCAAATGAGCTTGATGTATTTGGAGATACAGGTCGTGCAGGTTATTCTTTAGAACTAACGCGCAATCAAGAACCGCCGAGAGGTGTTAATACAATAGAAGAATTTTACACAAGACCGGATTTTTATTCTGCTCCGAGACAAATTGTTCTCGGTGCTTCACTAGCTTTTTAGCAATTGGTTAACTTTGGAGGATATCGTGTATAGGTTTAATGGTAAACATAAGTATAGGATTATTCTTTTCTTATTTATCTTTACTTTGTTGCAGATCAATGCACAAATTGTTCATGATAAAAATAAAGGAGATCATAACCAAACCCGTAAAGGGTTTATGGACGGTAATCTTGTCGGAACTGTTTATTATAATTTCGGTCAAATAGCCGACTGGTTAAATGAACCCAGCCGAAGCGGCGTTTGGCCTAAAGGAACAAACCATACTTATGTTGACGGGGTTGCAATAATTGTTCAAGCAGAAGCTAAGGACCCGGCAGGGAATTATATCCATCCGCTCGAAACAAATTATTATGAATTTACCCGCTTTGATAGGGCGACTGGAGTTACTTATGGTTGGTGGCCCCTTCCCGGTTATGCCGCTCCTTATAGTTCATCCCCCGCAAGAAGTGACGATAAATCTACATGGCCTTTAACCTGGCCCGATAGGTTGAATGATTGGGATGGATACTGGAATGGATTTTTCGGTAAAGGAGTTATGAATGCCGATCTCGAAACTTATTTTGTTTTCGATGATCATCTTGATCGAGAATACATTTTAAGAAATAATTTTACTCCCGATTCCGATGATCCGGATAGAGGCGGTTTGGGAATGCAGGTTAAAGCACGCGGTTTCCAATGGTCTCAAGTTTTAGCCGAAGATGTAATTTTCTGGTATTATGAGATAACCAACATAGGAAATTATGATTATGATAAAGCTCTCTTTGCTCAGTACGTTGATTGGGGAATTGGAGGGCATGATAATTCTTCTAACAATGCAGGTGATTATAATACTTTGATGGATTTATCGTATGCATGGTCGACTGTCCCTTTCGGAAGTCCCGGTAACTGGAGCCCTGTTGGCTTTGCAGGTTACGCATTTCTTGAAAGTCCCGGTATTCCCGATGATAGAAAAGATAATGACCAGGATGGATTAACAGACGAAAGAAGGGATAACGTTGCGAGATTTTTTATTGAAACTCCCGAACAAGACCCTTTCATTCTGAACCCGGCAATTGATACTGTGAAGTTTAGAATCTTTTTCGGTTATCCTTGGCGACCGCATTGGGATGCTGATGAAAATGCAAATTGGCGTTCCTTCACAGATATAAATGGAAACGGAGTTTGGGATATTGGTGAACCACTTAATGATGATGTCGGAACAGACGGTATCGGTCCTTTTGATGAAGGTTACCCTGGTCCAGACCCTGATGGTACAGAGGGTAACGGAAGACCTGATCAAGGTGAACCAAATTTTGGTATTCTCGATAAAGATGAATCCGACCAATTAGGATTAACAGGGTTTGCAATTTTCCCTGTTCATAAATATGAATTAAACAAAGATGAAGAAAATTGGCAAGTTCTTTCGGGGCTGCCTGAACCTCACGGACAATCTCTCCAAGGTGTTAACCTAGCAAATTATTTTTCAAGTTATCTATTTAGTATGAACGGAAGAGATACATATTCACAAACAACCGGTGAGTTTGAAGAAACCGGCGAGACGGAACGCTTCTCTATGTCTTTACTGTTCGGTATAAATGAGAATGATCTTTTTAGAAGAAAGCGAACTGTTCAGCAGATTTATAACGCTAATTATAGATTTGCAAAACCACCCGAGAAACCGATTCTTACTGCAATACCCGGAGATAAAAGAGTAATTCTTTATTGGGATGACCGTGCTGAGAAAACATTTGATGCTTTTTATCAAAGAATAAATTTTGAAGGATATCGAATTTATCGTTCAACAGAACCAAATTTTCTTGAAAATAAAATTATCACTGATGGTTTCGGTAAACCGATATATAGAGACCCAATTGCGCAGTTTGATCTCGTAAATGGTGTTACCGGTTTTCATCCCATCAATGTAAATGGTGCAATGTTTTATCTTGGTGAAGATACCGGGTTAAAACATTCATTTATTGATTCAACCGTTCAAAACGGACAGACATATTACTATGCGGTTGCCGCTTACGATCAAGGATATACAACAACTACAATTGAAGGAAATTTTGAAGGAATCCCTCCTTCAGAAACAACCACAATCATCAAGCAGGATATTACCGGAAAAGTAACTACTGATATCAATACGGCGGTTGTTACCCCTAGGGCACCGGCGGCAGGTTACCTGGCGCCGGGTGTCCATTCTTTTGCGGCAACTGGTCCCGGTACTGGGGTTGTTTCTGTCTCAATTCTAAATCCTGATTCTGTGAAAAGTAATAATATCTACAGGCTTGCTTTTTATGAAGATTCGAAATTCAGTAATGAAGCTCATCCTGAATATAAATTAATTAATATCACCACAAAGGATACTTTGTTAACAAATCGTGAGATATTAACAACCCAAGTTCAAACACCGGTTGTTGATGGATTCACAATTGATATAAAAACCGATACATTGGTTTCGATTAACTACGATCAATCTAAATGGATAAAAGGAAACAGCAACTATATTATTCAATTAGGATTTGATTCAAGGTTCAGGGCTGCTTATCAAGGCAGACGTGTTGATTACCCTGCTGATTTTGAAGTAGAGATTACCGAACCCGGACAAGGTATGTTATCTTTCCCTGCAAGCGGGTTCAGTCAACCGATTCAATCGAATATAATAGTCAGAAATCTTACCGAAGGAATTGATGACTTTCAATTCATCTTCCGTGATGAAAATAGAGATGAATTATTTAATGACGGCGATGCAATTTTTGTTGTTGTCGGTGATTCGCTTGGTAAAAAAGCAAGTTCTTTTGCAGATGTTAGGGTTAGTTGGTCTATGACTTTAGTAAAAGATTCTACAATTGCAGAAAGTCAGCAAAGGCATCCGCAGATAGGTGATGTATACAAAATTGTTACAAACAAACCGTTCCGAAAAAATGAGTTTATTGAATTTACTACTACAGGACAAGGATTCGATAAATCAAAGGCAACTTCCGATTTAGATAAAATTACAGTCGTTCCTAATCCATATGTAGGAGCTGCTTCGTGGGAACCATTTTCAACTTCCGTAGGAAGAGGTGAACGAAGAATTTACTTCATGCATCTTCCTAATAAGTGTACGATTCGGATTTATACTATCAGCGGAAAACATGTTGATACCATTGAACATGATAGTTTTATTTCCGATGGACAAGTAAGCTGGGATATGGTTTCAAAAGACGGGATGGATATAGCTTACGGCGTTTATGTATTCCATGTTGATGCTCCGGGTATAGGTGAAAAAATCGGTCGATTTGCGATAATTAAATAAGAACAAAAAACCTTTGCGGGGATGTTATGTTTAAATTAAAACTCGCTCATAAAATATTTTTAATAACAGTAATATTCATTGCTTCTCATAGTATTACAGCACAGAATGTTTCAAAGACCGGAACAACTGCCGCAAGCTTTTTGGAAATCGGGGTTGGTGCATCTGCTGTTGGAATGGGGGGTGCATTTGTAAGTGTCGCGGATAATGCTTCTGCACTTTACTGGAATGTTGGGGGCATCGCCGAATTACCAAAATTTGAAGCTATAATTGTTCATACCGATTGGATTGCCGAAACTAATTTTGATTTTGCCGGGCTCGTTCTTCCTCTTGGAAGTTTCGGTACTCTCGGTTTCAGCTTTACTTCATTATCGATGGACGACATGAAAGTAACATCTGTTGAGCAACCAGATGGTACAGGCGAATTCTTCAACGCTAGTGATATTGCCGTTGGTGTTTCTTATGCAAGAATGTTAACCGATAGATTCTCGATAGGATTTACGGTTAAGTATATCGAGCAGAGAATATGGCATATGAGCGCTTCTGCTTTTGCAATCGATGCCGGTACAAAGTTTAGAACCGATCTACTCGGTGGCTTAACAATTGGTGCATCAATACTGAACTTCGGAACTCCAATGACGCTTGACGGAAGGGATGCCCGTTATTTTATTCGTGTTGATGACACCAAACAAGGTTCAAACGAAAGAATTCCAACAAAAATTGAAATGGATTCTTGGGATTTGCCAATGCTTTTCCAAATAGGTGTTTCTACCTATGCTATCAATAATGATATTTATAAATTCAGAATAGCTGCCGATGCTTCGGTTCCCAATAACAATTATCAAAGCATGAATGTCGGGGGTGAAATATCGTATCAAGATTTTCTATTTTTAAGAGGTGGTTATAATTCACTCTTACTCGAAGATGGTGAAGGCGGTCTATCATTCGGCGTTGGTATAAATTCTAAAATGATCTTTGCAGATGCCGTTGTTAATTTTGATTATGCTTATAGGGATTTCGGAAGATTGCAGAACGTTCATAATTTTTCAGTCGGTATTAAATTTTAATGAGAGCTTTTGTGAAGGAGAATCGCAATAGAAAAATTGCCGTCGGTTTTAACCGACGGGAGGTAATAAGCCTGGAACAACTTGGCTTTAGCCACATTGGAAAAAAATCTATGGTGCTAAAGCCCAAATTTAACTTTATTCAATTTACTCCGTCAGCTAAAGCAGACGGTAATTACTTAAAGACATTTGTAGCAGATAATAAAATGGTGTATGCTGCTTTAAATTTTCTTCTATTATTTTTCTTAACAAGTCTTGTTAATTTACCAGCCCAAAGTTTATTCAACGAACTAAATGAAAATACAATCCAACCAGGTGAAATAGTTGCAAAAGTTGGTGATAAAACAATAACAGCAGAAGAATTCTTTTACAGTTATGAATTTGGTCCTGCTTTTCCCAAAAGAAAATCGGATTCTAAAGAAACACATCTGAAATATTTGATTAATGAAAAGTTGCTCGCATTAGAAAGTTACAAAGAAGGATTAATAGACGAAGAAGAAGTAAGTTCTTTATTTGATGATATTCAAGCTGATCTTGCAACCGAAGAAATGTTCAAAGAAGAAATATTAAGTAAAATAAAAATAGATTCGGCAGCAGTTGATACAATTTTGCATTCAAAACAGATTGAGATTGAATTGAAATGGCTTTATTCACATGACGAAGAAGGAATAAAATCATATTGGTTAGCATTGTATAATGGTGTATCATTT
>DSBF01000184.1 GCA_011049495.1 Ignavibacteria bacterium | reverse complement strand
TTTTCAATTGATACTTCAAAAGTTGCTGTCTACGGTTGGTCAGCGGGTGGACATCTCGCGGCATCAACTGCTATATTTAATAACAATGCTAATAAAGTTAGTTCTAAACCAAATGCTGTTTTATTGGTTTCACCGGCATTAGAATTAACAAATGATAGTTGGGTAAAACAGTTATTGTTAGATAAAGCTGAGCCAATTGATATTTCACCTGCGCATCATGTAAAACTAAATTTACCTCCCACTATAATTGTTCACGGAAGAAATGATACGGTAACACCATTAAGTGGTGTTGAATTGTTCACTCAAAGAATGCTTGATTATGATAATACTTGTAAACTCTTTGTTTATGATGGAGTTGGGCATATGTTCACACCATCAACAGAATCCGATAAAGGTTGGCCTAATCCCGATCAGAAAATAAAGAAAGAAGCATATTCTGAAATTGATAACTTTTTGAGAGAACTTGGTTTCGGCAACAAACCGTATTAATATTCACTAATTTATTTGTGGAAATTATATATGAAAGATTCGAGAATTGAATACATTCTACAAACTTTAAACCCGCCACCCGGCAAAGGACTTTGGTACGGAGGTCCATCAACAATCGGAAGTCTTAAAGGAGTTAATTATAAACAAGCACTTTGGAAACCTGATAAAAAACGTCATTCAATTTGGGAATTAACATTACATATTGCATACTGGAATTATGCGGTTAAAAATAAATTGATTGAAGGTGAACCGGCTAAATTTCCACGAAGTCCCTCTAATTGGGCGAAGATTGATTTGAAAGCAGGAGAAAAAGAATGGGGTGCTGATAAAAAACTTTTAAAAACAGAGCACGGTTTACTTATAGAAGCTATCCAGAATTTTGATTCAAAAAAATTAGATGAACGTGTTCCTAAAAGTTCTAAATGGACTTATGCCGATTTGTTGATGGGGGTGATAACTCATAATATCTATCACACCGGGCAGATTATTCTATTGAAGCGCTTATATAAGTCAAAATAATTAATGCCGTTAATCAATTTATTTTACGTATCTTAACACCGTTAAAAAATGCTTATAACTGCCGGATGATTTTTTAACTGTTGTTTATGCTGTTAGTAAATGTTAGACTTGCCTGATTTCGATGATTTATCCCAGCCTGTTGAATCTTACTAAATTAAAATCACCCGAAAAATTTTTGCATTCAGTTTAAAATTTATTTAAAAGGAAAAAAATGGTTTCATTTAAAGACCTTGGTATTGACGAAAATATCGTTAGAGCAGTTGAAGAGTTGGGATTTATCAACCCAATGCCGATTCAAACAGAAGTTATTCCGATCATGCTTCAAGATAAACCAAGAGATATAATCGCTTTAGCACAAACCGGGACCGGCAAAACTGCGGCATTTGGATTGCCGATCATTCATAAAACCGATACAAGAAAAAGAAATGTTCAGTACTTGATCATTAGTCCTACAAGAGAATTATGTTTACAAATTGCGGATGATTTAAGTGATTACTCGGTTCATAGCAGCAAAATTAGTATCGCTGCAGTATTCGGTGGCTCCAGCATGGAAAGACAAATAGATAAATTGAAAAGAGGTGCACAGATTGTCTCGGCAACTCCCGGTAGAATCTATGATTTAATTAGAAGAAATGTTATTGATCTAACGGATGTAAAAGCAGTTATAATTGATGAAGCCGATGAAATGCTTGATATGGGATTCAAAGAAGATCTCGAAGCGATTCTTGAAGCCACACCAAAGGAGCGCAACACATACATGTTCTCTGCAACAATGCCTGATCAGTTACTCAAAATAGCCAATAAGTATATGCATAAACCGGTGGAAATTACAATTGGGAAAAAGAATGCCGGGGCTGAAAATGTACAGCATATAAGTTATTTCGTTCAAGCACGCGATCGTTATTTGGCATTAAAAAGAATTGTTGATTTCAATCCTGATATTTACGGAATAGTTTTTTGCAGAACGCGTCAAGAAACTAAAGAAGTTGCTGAAAAATTAATTCAAGATGGATACAATGCAGAAGCTTTACACGGTGATCTTTCGCAGCAGCAGCGCGAAGTTGTAATGAGTAAGTTCCGAATTAAGCATACAACATTGTTGGTTGCAACAGATGTTGCGGCTCGCGGTTTAGATGTCGAAAATCTTACTCACATTATCAACTATAATTTGCCGGATGAGTTAGAACTTTATACACATCGAAGCGGCAGAACTGCCAGAGCCGGTAAATTTGGTACCTCGATTATTATTGCTAATCTAAAAGAGAAAAATAAAATCAGAATGATTGAAGAAAAGTTGGGCAAAAAATTCCAAACATTACCAATGCCCTCGGGCAAAGAGATTTGCGAGAAACAATTATTTAACCTAATTGACAGAGTCGAAAAAGTAGAAGTTGATCATACTAATGTTGAAGGATTCCTTCCTACTATTTTTAAGAAACTCGAATGGATGGATCGCACGGAATTGATTCAGAGATTTGTGTCGATCGAGTTCAACAGATTTTTGGATTACTATAAAAACTTACCCGAGCTAAGTGCTCCATCCGGTAAAACCGAAAGACCCGGAAGAGATTCTATTCGTAAAGCTAATAATTATACTCGTTTCTTCTTAAATCTCGGATCACGTGATGGTATTAAACCAACTTCTGTAATTGGTATGATTAAAGATTATTCCGGCATCAAATCAATCGATATCGGTGAAATAGAAATAATGAAGAACTTTTCTTTCTTTGAAGCTGATGGTAATTATGAAAAAGAACTCCTTTCCGGATTCAATAGGCAAACACTTAATGGACGTGAGCTTAAGATTGAAGTCGCAGAAAGCAGAAAATCCGAAGGAAGAAGCGGAGCTAGAAGGGAAGGTTTCAAGGGTAAACGTAATAACAAAAGAAGTTCGGAACGATTTGATAAATCAAAGAGACCAAACAGAAGAAAAAGAAAAAATTAATCATAGTTTATTATCTTACTTATTATGATTGCTAAAAAATATAATTGGATTCTACTCGATTTAGACGATACTCTTTTTGATTATTCGAAAACAGAATTTTACTCACTGCAAAAATTATGTGAAGAATTTTTCGGTAAGTTCAATGAAGAGATTTATAAAAGTTATGGTGCAATCAACAGGAAATATTGGACTGCATTTCAAAAAGATGAAATCAAAATCGACGATGTAAAAGTCGGTCGATTTAAAGAATTTGCAGATGTAAACTTTCCCGATATAAAAACTGATTCCCAAATCTTAAGCGAGAGATTTATTGACTTCTTAAGTGAGTCAACGATATTATTAGATGGAGCAATTGACTTCTTAGATTTTCTTATCGATAATAATTTCAAACCATCGGTAATTACAAACGGTATAAGAAGAAACCAGCTGTCGAGATTAAAACTATCAGGTACGGCAAAATATTTTGAACACGTAATCATTTCGGAAGAAGTTGGATTTGCAAAACCGCGTAAAGAATATTTCGATTATGCTAAGTCGAAAATCAATTTTGAAAATGAACGGACATTAATTATCGGTGATAATATTGACACCGATATTAAGCTCGGACAAATGCATGAAGTTGATACTTGTTGGTTTAATATAATTGAAAAAGAAAATCATTCCGATATAAAACCCACCTATGAAGTAAAATCATTCGACGAACTGAAATCACTTTTGCTGAAGGCTTAACCAATGCGTAAAGTTGCATTTTTATCCATGGATTCCCTTGAGGGTTACAGTTGTTATGATGATTTACTCATCGAACCACTCCAAAAACTTGATTGGCAAGTTGAAACTGTTTCTTGGAAATCAAGAAAGATTACTTGGAAAGATTATGATTGCGTAATAGTCAGATCGACTTGGGATTATCAAGACTCACCAAAAGAATTCCTACAAGTATTAGAAGAAATAAATTCTCTTACTCGATTAGAAAATAATCTTGAAATTATTAAATGGAATATGGATAAAAACTATCTCCGTGATCTCGAAACAAAAGAGATTAAAATAGTTCCTTCTTTATGGCGAGAGAATTTTAATGAAGGTGAATCAATATCTTTTTTTGACGTACTTGAATCAGATGAAATAATAATAAAGCCGACTGTGAGTGCAAGTGCAATCAATACATTTAGAATTAAACGCAGTAATCTTGATACTTACATCTCGATACTTGATACTGCTTTTAATTCACGTCCTTTCCTAGTTCAATCTTTTGAAAAAAACATCATTGATGAAGGAGAATTTTCTCTTTTCTATTTTGGTGGAAAGTATAGTCACGCAATTCTTAAAACACCTAAACAAGATGATTTTAGAGTTCAAGAAGAGCACGGTGGAATATTAAACTTAGTTCAACCCGAAGATGAAATGAAAGTCTCAGCAGAGAAAATTTTGAAAGTAATTCAAACAAACCTGCTTTATGCACGTATTGATTTTATTCGTACCGACGAAAATGATTTTGCATTAATGGAACTAGAACTTATCGAACCTTCATTATACTTCAACATGGATGTCGAATCACCACAAAGATTTGCAGAAGTTTTTGATGAATGGATGAAGTAAGGATTCTTAATCTTACTCTTAATCTTACTCTTAATCCTACTCTTAATCACAATCTTATTCCAATTAAAAATTATCAAAAAGCGATTAAGATTAAGAGGAAGATTATGATTATGAAAAAAAATCGGCGACCGGAAAAACTACAAATAAAACACGGAGGGGAGCCGGTTAAATCAAAGTAGTATTCCGGTCTAATTGTTAATTTAATCTTTTGCTACGCATAGGTCGATCTTTCTTCATTTGTGTAGGTGTTTGTCTTCTCATCTCTCTGAAGGTTTCAATTTGTCCCTCAGTTAGATGTTCTTCAATCAACTCTGCATTTTTCTCCATAACTGAACGATGTGCTTCCATCATCTCTTGATTGCTACTATAGTTGTTATTTTTCAACTCTTTTATTTTCGTTTCTGTTTGAAGAAGAATTGGTTCAATTTTTTCGACTTGCTCGTCGGTTAAGGAAAGTTCTTCTGATAAATGCTTAAGCATTTTGTCCGGTTCGAATTGTTCGAGTCCGTGACGAGGTCTTTGTGGTTGGGCAAAAGCAGAAATTGTCAGAAATAAAATTGAGATTAGAATCAGATTAATTTTCATTTTGTTCTTCCTTATTTAATTAATAACATTTTTTTTGTTTGAATTTTATTACCGGATTTTAATTGGTAAAAGTAAACTCCTCCCGCTAAATCTTGCGCATCGAAATTAACGGAGTATATACCGGGGGCTTTTTGTTCGTTAATCAAAACGGAAATCTCTTTTCCAAGAATATCAAAAATTTTTAGAGACACATTGCTATGTGCCTCTACAGAAAAATTTATTGTTGTACTTGGATTGAATGGGTTAGGATAGTTTTGTTCTAGATTAAATGAAGTTGGATTTTCTTCCTCTTCATTAACTTCGGTAGTAACTTGGGCATCTCTTACAGGTCTAACATAATTGTAGATTCTAATTACATCACCTTGCGGTCCAAATCCGGTTGGATAATTATCCGGATTACCTTCCTTCGGATCGCTTCTTTGAGCCCCGGCGCCGTGAACATCATATAACTGAAGGTTGCTGTCGCCAAAGAATTGCATAAAACCCAGTGCTCTTCCAAAAGCAATGTAAACAGCATGATCAGGATAAGGCCCGTCATCATGCGTTGTACTTGTCCAATAGAATGGGTAATCTTCATTTCCATCTTCAACAAGAATAGATGGAACGGTAAAGATGGGATCGATAGCTGCACTGTTTGTTGTCCCGGGTGATCTCGAGTAATCTAAGATGCTATGCAACTCCTTGGCATTTGGCAGTCTCCAGTCGCTGTACCCTAAATAGTTTTGTGAGTTGAGTTCTTGGATATAATTCAAAGCCTCTTCCCAATTCATCCCTTCGCTGCTTCCACTTTGATCCCACATTAACCCGGTTGCCAGATCAGTAATAGTACCATTGCCGTTATCTTGAAAATTATTTAAACCATAGTCGGCTGTTCCTCGAACAAGTTTTACTTCAAATTCTTTGTTTTGTGGATAACATTTGATTCTACCGTCAGCTAAATTTAAACCGAATACCCCTTCTTGTCCATTCATAACTGTTTCTACATACGCATTGATAGAAACATATTGTGCATCAATTGGTCTTTCTGAGGAGTTATATTCATCTCCGTATCGAAATTCAAAATAATCAGTATCGATATATGGAACACCACCGATTCCCTGGTTACCCGTAGAGCCAGAAAATGAAATAAGCGAATACAGTTCTTTTATTGTTGGGATTCTCCAATCTGTATAACCGGCTAGAGTGGAATTTTTTGCGTATTCAAAAGAATTTTCAAAAGTATATTTTAATTCAGGTAAGCCTTGCTGCCACATTAAACCTGTTACATTGTCGGTAATTGTACCGTCCCCATTGTCTGTGTAAGAAGGAAGATTACCGTTATGATGTGCATCTTGACCAAAAAAGCTAGAACTTTCACTTGGTTCGGAAATTTCGGATGTGTTGTTATAAAATTTTGTTTGATCTGTATCCACGATAGGATAATTAATCGATTGTGAATTTATTGAAATTGCTGCGGAAGTTGCCAAAATCAGTAGTACTTTCATAATTCCCTCCACCTTGTGTATTTATTGCTTTGACACCTGATAAAGAGAATAAGTTTAATACAGAATCACTAATTGTTTAGCTATGCCAATTTACTTTTAAAAATTTCTTTGAACTTTTCCACTTTTGGTGTAATCACAAAACTGCAATAAGGCTGTGCCGGATTATTATTGTAATAATCTTGGTGATATTTTTCTGCCGGATAAAATTTTTGCAAAGGACTAATCTCTGTGACAATCGGTTTATCAAAAATCCCGGCTTCGTTAAGTTTTTTCTTATACTGCTCCGCAAGCTCTTTTTGTCTTTCATCTTGATAAAAAATAACCGAACGATATTGAGTTCCTACATCAGCTCCTTGTCTGTTCAAAGTAGTCGGGTCATGTGTCTTCCAAAATACTTCCAGTAATTCTTCATATGAAATTATTTCTTGATCGAATTGAATATTAACAACCTCTGCATGACCAGTGGCACCGGAACAGACTTGATCATAACTAGGGTTCTCTCTTTTACCGCCAGAATAACCTGGAGTAACATTAATTACACCATTCAATTTTTGGAAGATTGCTTCTGTACACCAAAAACAACCGGAACCGAATGTAGCTGTTTTATATTCTTTCATAATTATTCGATGATTTTTATAAATTAAGCACAACAATTTACAAAAAAGAGATTTCAACCTGTTATCCTATTTTATGCTCCTTACTAAACACAAATTACTCTTAATCGTAATTACATTATTACTCATCACTTCTTGTTCGGAACAAAAAGATTTTATTGAAAAGATGCAAAGTGATGCAATATGGTATAAACAAGCAAACGTTGATCTCGGTTCTAAAATTATTATGAGGTCTGTTGATGAAGGAATTGCAATTTCCCGCGGTGCCGGTTATGATATTAAAGGAAATTTATATCAACTAAAAAATGGTAAGTGGGAATCTGTTTTTAAATTTGATTATTCCGATAATCCTCAGATTGCTTACAATGAAGATAAGATTTGGTTTATTCATCACGAAACTCATCACAACTTTTGGCATCCGAGATTTTTCGAATATGATGGATATCAATTTAAAGAAATAATCCTTCCGAAAGTAATGTGGGATGAAACCGATTACTCAATGTGGAATGGAATTGAAATTCTTGATGATGGAACTGCGTGGATGATCGGTCAACTTGGAAATATTTTATACTTCGATGGTAATGTTTGGCGTGAATTTGAAAGTCCGCTAAAAAATATTGAAAGAACATCAATATATTTTGGCGACTTAAATGACATTGAAATGTTATCAACAGATTTTGGTTGGGCAGTCGGACGCGAAGGTGTAATCATTAAATTCGAAAATGGTAAATGGAATAGAATTGATTCACCTGTTGATACCGATCTTCGGAAAATTTCTATGATTGACTCGAACAACGGTTGGATCGTCGGCGATAGAGGAACAATTCTAAAATTCCAAAATGGTGAATGGAAATATTTTGAAAATGATTTCAGAGTTTCATTCATTTCAGTGATTACCGATGGAATAGATAAAGCATGGATTGTCGGAACACGTTCAACTTTACTTGAATGGAACGGTCAAAAGTGGAATGAAATCGAAAGTATAAAATCTTTCGATGATATATTTGAAGATGTTGCATTTGCCAAAGATGATGATGAATATAAAATTTGGGTTATCGGGCAAGCCGGAATTTATACAACTTCTCAAAATCTTGGTTTTTCATTCACCGATATAACTACTGCAGCATCGATTAGAAATGAAGGTAGAGCCGCTACTTTCTTTGATGGTAATAATAATGGATTGAATGACCTGGCTATTATTTCTGACGGCGGTCCAAATCTAATTTATAAAAATCTCGGTAACAATATTTTTTCAGAAATATCTCGTGAACAAATCGGGATTACTAGTGCAAGTCTAAACCAAACTTTAATTCTTGGCGATCTGGATAAAGATAACAAACTTGAT
>DSBF01000022.1 GCA_011049495.1 Ignavibacteria bacterium | reverse complement strand
TGCGCGAATAAATAAAATATTGTTATTCTACATATAATTAATTTTTCCATTTGCTAACTGCTAAATGTGTAATAAACTAAACAACTTAGATGAATACTCATTTAATTTTCGGGGTAACTCCTGTTTCAATTAGGTATCTTCAAGTAAAATAATTATTCCAAAGTAATAAAATTGATTTTATCAATTCCGTTGATTTCTCTAAGTTTAGCCGCAAGCAGTTCATCTATATTATCATCAACGTTCATTATCGTTAATGCGGCGGCACCTTTATTTATTCTGCTTAATGAAACACCTGCAATATTAATATTGTGCTCGGCTAAAATTACACCGGCTCTTGCAAGAACACCGGGTCTGTCAATATTACTATAAATTATTATAGTGCCGTGCGGTTCAAATTCCATTTTGTAGTCATCAACTTTTATTATTCTAATATTGTTGCCGCTTAATATTCCTTCAAAAGAATGGAGGAATTCTTTTTCATTTATTACCGCTCTTATCAAATTATTATAGTTCGGGTGATCGTTATTTTTAATTTCCCGAATAGTTATTCCTCTTTCTTCGGCAATGTGTTTTGCATTTACCATGTTAACATTTACATCAGAGAATGAATTAAGCAGTCCTTGCAGGAAAGAAGTGGAAAGAACTTCAACATAATCAAGCAAATAATCACCGTAATATTCAAGTTCAATTTTACTGCATTTATTTTCTAAAGTTTGCCCATGTATTGAACCAAGTTTATTTGCAAGTTCAATGTATGGTTTTAGTTTTTCATTGCCGCTGTACTGAATTGCAAGTCCGTTTACAAATCCGGCAGCGGTACCGTCTTTAAAGTACTGCACAATCTGATCGGCTAATTGAACCGCAACTTTTTCTTGTGCTTCATCGGTAGAAGCTGCAAGGTGCGGTGTTGAAATTACTCTTTCATTTACAATTAGAGATTGATCATCCGGCGGTTCATGAACAAAAACATCAAATGCAGCACCCGAAATAATGCCATCGTTAATTCCTTTTAAGATTGCATTTTCATTTACAACACCGCCGCGTGCGCAGTTAATAATCTTAACACCTTTTTTCAACTTGTTCAGATTATTCTCATTAATCAATTCGCTTGTTTCGGATGAAAGCGGAACATGGAATGTAATTATATCCGACTGACTTAAAAGTTCTTCAAAGCTTACTAAAGTTAAATTCAGTTTTGATGCGGCTTCGGTCGTAAGAAACGGATCATAAGCAATAATTTTCATATCGAAAGCCGAAGCACGTTTAGCAACTTCTTTGCCGATTTTACCAACGCCGACAATTCCAAGAATTTTTGATGATAATTCAACCCCGGAGAATTTTTTCTTTTCCCACTTCCCTTCCTTCATACTTTGATTTGCCCGGGGAATATTTCTGCACAAAGAGAGCATCATTGCAATTGTATGTTCCGCCGCAGATATTGTATTTCCGCCGGGTGTGTTCATTACAAGAATGCCATTGCGGGTTGCTGTATCCAAATTAATATTATCAACACCGGCACCGGCTCTTCCGATTAGTTCTAAATTTATTCCATCATTAATTATTTCCGGGGTAACCTGAGTTGCACTTCTAACAATAAGAATATTATAATTTTTTATTTCTTGTTGTAATTCTTGATTTGTAATTCCGGGTTTGTAATCAACAATGAACGAGTTTTGTTCAAGGATTTCTATACAGCGGGAGTGAATTTTATCTGTTATTAAGATTTTTTTCATCTATGGTTTATAAATATTAAAAAAGGCTGAACAATTTTTATTTTTTGATGTTATGTAGATAATTGTAATTAATACAAGTTATACTATCATGTTAGAGTCCAATCCAAAAACCAAAAAATTCAAATTGTTGAGGATGACTGAAAAGTAATTTTTTTTATCATACCAGACACGAATTACACGAATTTTCACTAATTATTTAATTGAATAAATACTTTTTAGTCACCCTCCTATATAATAAACTAAGTTTTGAGATTCCCGCTCGTCTCGAAGACGAAGTCTAAGGATTTTCACGGGAATGACTTTCCCGGAGTGGACTCATATTAAAAATTTTCTTTTGCTCAGCCCTTAATTAATTAGATAACGTTTTTGATTTTATCGACAAACATTTGTTTAGGTACAGCACCGATTACGGTTTCGACAACTTGTCCACCTTTAAAGTAAAGAACAGTTGGAATACTTCTGACACCATATTTAACGGCAGTCTGCTGATTCTCGTCAACATCAAGTTTACCAATCTTAACTTTGCCGTCATACTCGGAGGCAAGTTCTTCCATAATTGGTGCAATCATTCTGCAAGGACCGCACCAAGCAGCCCAAAAATCCACAATAACAGGTAAATCGGATTTAAGTACTTCAGTTTCAAAATTATCATCAGTAACAATAATTGGTTTCATAAACTACGTTCTCCTTTAAATGAAAAAAAAACTTATATTACACCGTTTTTCTTAATAACGTACCGCGCAATAATCCCTTTTTGAATTTCATTTGTGCCTTCAAAAATTCTATTGATACGGGAATCACGATAAAATCTTTCAACCGGCAGTTCTCTTGAATAACCCATACCGCCGTGAATCTGAACTGCAAAATCGGCAACTTTATCCAATCCTTCCGAACAGTATAATTTAACCATCGCGGATTGTTTGGAAATATTTTTCCCCAAATCATAATCAACCGCAGTGCGGTAAACAATTGATTCCATTGTAAAAATCACAGTTGCCATTTCGGCGAGCATAAATTGAATTGCCTGGAAGTTTGATATACTTTGATCAAATTGTTTTCTTTCTTTTGAATAAACAGCCGACATTTCAAGAAGCTCTTTAGCCCCACCCAAACAAGCCGCACCTAAACCAAGTCTTCCGGCATCCAAAGTTTTCATTGCAAGAATAAAGCCTCTTCCTTCCGAACCGAGTAAATTTTCTTTGGGAACACGAACATTATCAAAAGTAATTTGATTAGTTGTACTTCCTTTAATTCCCATTTTCTTTTCGGGGGGACCGGCTTGAAAACCGGGGTCGGAAGTTTCAACTACGAAAGCACTTAATCCCTTCGGAGTTCTTGCGAATACCGAAACAATATCGGCAATACCGCCGTTTGTTATCCAAAGTTTTTCACCGTTAATTACCCAGTGATCGCCGTCTAATTCAGCTTTTGTTTTTACGTTGAATGAGTCGGACCCGGCTTGAGCTTCGGTTAAACAAAATGCACCGATCTTTTCTCCCGAAGCAAGAGGAATTAAATATTTTTTCTTTAGTTCTTCGGTACCGCCAAGATATATTGTGTTAGCACCGATCGATTGATGGGCTCCGATAAAAGTTGCCGTTGACATGCATCCGCGGGCAATTTCTTCCTGCATAATACAGTAACCGACTTCTCCCATCCCCGCACCGCCGTATTCCTCGGGGAAAGAAATACCAAGTAGACCAAGTTCGCCTAATTGTTTAATAAGTTCATCGGGAATTTTTTCATTTGCATCAATTTCAGCGGCTATAGGTTTGATTTCATTTTTTGTGAAATCTCTAACCATATCCCGCAGCATTATTTGTTCTTCAGTAAATTTAAATTCAGTCATTATGATAATCTATATTAGTTAATTGAGCAATTACTTTTCGCCGATATAGTTGACAATGCACTCTCCGCCGTCAACACCAATAACATTACCGGAAATCCAATCAGCTTCCGGTTTAGAGAGAAGTACAATTGTTTTTCCAACATCTTCGGGAGTAGTTAATCTATTTTGCGGGTTTTTTGATTTAGCAAATTTCAGCATTAGGTCGGAATTTGGAATTTTAGCAAGAGCAGGGGTGTCGGTAACACCAGCCATAATTGCGTTAGCAGTAATTTTCATCGGTCCGAGTTCAACGGCTAATTGACGAATGTGAGCTTCGAGAGCGGCTTTAGCCGCAGAGACAGCGCCGTAATTGGGTATTACGGTTTGTGAGCCTGCACTAGTTAGAGCGAATATTCTTCCTCCTTTGGCAAACAGATTTCTGAATAACAATCCTTGTGTCCAATAAACCAAAGTATGAGCCATAACATCTAATGTCATTGACATTTGCGCAGGCGAAATTACATCATTTGGCGAGGCTCCTACATAAGGTTTCAATGTACCGAAGGCGAGAGAATGAACAAGTACATGAATGTAAGGATGTTCTTTTGTAGTAAATCTTTCTTTTATTTCATCTAATATATCGTTTCTTCTTAATTGATCTGCAGCATTCATATTAAAGAAAACCGCTGCCTGTCCGGTTTTTTCTATTTTCTTAACAACGTTGCTAACATTAGACATTGTGATTTGCCTATCTAAATGTATACCGAAAATATTATAACCCTCTTTAGCCAGAGCTACTGCCGATGCACCTCCAAACCCGCTGGATGCACCAAGTATTAATGCCCATTTTTTTTGCATTTTATTCCTTGTACTAATTACAAAAATGATTGTCGAAAATAAGAAATAAGGATTGTGAAATCAAACTAATGAATTAAGCTGTAACTAAGTTAAGTATTGAATATTTTCCAAACCGATAAGATCGCCGACCTTGTCTAAAAATTCTTCACTAAGTTCAACTTTATAATCAAGATAGAAATTTCTCATTCTTCCGTTTTCTTTCATTCTTATATAAACCGGCATTGCTCCAAGATGCTGCTCAAAAACTTTTCTTAGCTCGGTAACAATATTTTCATCGTGCAAATCGGAATCGAGAATAAGAGCAACGGTTTTTGTTAATTTCTGTTTAACTTCTTCCAAAGGATATGCTTCATCTGCGTGAAGTTTAATTGCATCACCGCTGCTTTCAAGAGTTCCTTTAATAAGCACGGTTGACTCTTCAACTATCAGGTTCATGCATTCGGCAAATACTTTTGAAAACATGATACACTCGCACGAGCCTGTAAAATCATCTAATTTAAAGAAAGCCATTTGTCTGCCGGAACGATCAATTTTAGTTCTAACTTCGGTTATAACCCCGCATGCTTTTACTTTATCTTTATTAAGAAAGGTTTCTTGTTCACCCAAATGAACATCTGCAAAAGATCTATATTCGTTCTCAAATTTTCTCAACGGGTGATCCGAAAGGTAGAAACCGAGGACTTTCCTTTCCTCGGTTAATTTTGTTTTAGTTTCCCATTTCGGAATATTTGGAAGTTCCGGTTCATAAAATTCAAGTATCTCTTCGGAGTCATCAAATAAACTTTCCGTCTGTTGTTGATTTGTATTTCTCACTTTGCTTCCAAACTGAAGAGCGTCTTCAATTGCGGCAAAGTTTTGTTCACGTGTTCCTTTAACAATATCGAATGCACCGGCAAGAACCAATCCTTCTAATGCACGTTTGTTTACAGTTCTTGTATCAACATTACTGCAAAAATCATAAATACTATTAAATGGTCTCTGAAGTTCATTGTTAACTCTTATTATTTCTTCAATAGCTTTTTTACCGACATTTTTAATTGCGGACATACCGAAGATTATTTCCCCGTTTTCAACTGTAAAATTAACAGATGCTTTATTTACATCGGGTGGACGAACATTTACTTTTAATCTTCTGCAGTCATCCAAAAGCATAGTTACTTTATTAGAGTTTCCGAATTCGTTTGTCAGGTTTGCTGCAAGAAATTCCGGTAAGTAATGAGCCTTTAAGTATGCAGTTTGATATGCCACGATACTATAAGCAACAGCATGACTTTTATTAAATCCGTAGTTTGCAAATTTATCTATAGCGGCAAAGATTTCTTCGGCAACTTTTTTATTAATGTTGTTTTTAACAGCTCCTTCTACAAATATTTTCTGCTGTTTTTTCATTGCATTGGTATCTTTTTTCCCCATAGCTCTGCGGAGTATATCGGCTTCAGCTAAACTTAATCCGGCAACTTTATTTGCTATTTGAATAACTTGTTCCTGGTAAACAATAATACCGTATGTCTCTTCAAGAATCGGTTGAACAATTTCATGGGGGTATTCTATTTTTCTTTTTCCTTGTTTGCGAGAAATAAAATCATCAATAAATTCCATCGGTCCCGGACGATAAAGAGCATTCATTGCTGCAAGATCTAATACACTGGAAGGTTTTAGTTTTTTTAGATACTCCCGCATAGGTGCGGATTCAAATTGAAATACGGCGGTTGTTTGTCCCTTTGCAAAAAGTTTGTAAGTTAACTCATCATTAAGAGGTATTGAGTCAATATCTATTTCGACTTTGCGGGTTTTCTTTACTAGTTCAATCGTATCTCTAATAATTGTTAGAGTTCTTAGACCGAGAAAATCCATTTTAAGCAGACCGGCGGCATCAAGTTCATTCATACTGAATTGCGTAACCATATCGTTATCGGTTCCTGCCGTTGCTAACGGAACGAAATCACTTACAGGTCCCGGAGCAATTACAATACCGGCTGCATGTTTAGAAGCATTTCTATTCATACCTTCAAGAATTTTTGCGTATTGAATCATTTCTTGAATTTTAGGATCGTCGGAATCTTTAACCCATTTTAATTCAGGTACTTCGTCCAAAGCCTGATCTATTGTATAAACTTTTCCGAACTTTGAAGGAATATATTTCGTTATTTTTTCTACTGTAGGAATAGGTATTTGTAAAACTCTTGCAACATCGCGTAAGACTTGTTTCGAGGAAAGTCTGTTGAAAGTAATAATCTGGCAAACCGAATCTTCACCGAATTTTTCTTTAACATAATTAATTACTTCGCCGCGCTGGTCATCGGCAAAATCAACGTCGATATCCGGCATTGTTTTTCGAGCCGGGTTCAAGAACCGTTCGAACAATAAATTATAATCAAGAGGATTAACGTTTGTTATACCAAGTACATAAGCAATTAAACTTCCTGCAGCCGAGCCTCTGCCCGGTCCAACAGGTATTCCCCTTTGTTTTGCTGCATTGATAAAATCCTGCGTTATTAAAAAGTAACCCGAATAACCCATCTCTTTTATTACTTTTAATTCATAGTCAAACCTATCTTCAATGTCTTTAGTGATTTTATTGATTTTCTTATGAAGACCCTCGCGTGATAGAATTTCAAAGTACTCATCCAAATTTTTTGCATTTGATTCCGGCGGAATAGGAAATATTGGATAATGAAATTTTTCGAATTTCAAATCAAGATTAATTTTCCGTTCTATCTCAAGTGTATTCTCTATAGCTCCTTTATAATCTTTAAAGATTGCTTTCATTTCTTCGGCAGATTTGAAGTAAACTTGATCGGTACCGTAACGAAGATTTTTATATTCGTAATTACCGGATTTATCGCCTAACAAAAGCAAAACATTATGAGCAATTGAGTGCTCTTTTTTAATGTAATGAATATCATTTGTCGCTATAAGTTTTAAACCGAGTTCTTTAGCAAGCTTCGGCATTCCGTCTAATATTGCTTTTTCAACTTCAAGTCCGTGGTTTTGAATTTCGAGATAGAGATCGTCATTAAACAATTCATGCAATCGAAGAGTTGTTTCCTTTGCTTTTTTATAATCTCCGTTAATAAGGTGAACAGAAACCGGTCCGGCGGGACAAGCAGTGGTACATATCAGACCATCGCTATGCTTTGCAAGGATTTCCATATCAATTCTTGGTTTATAATAAAACCCTTCTGTAAACCCGATTGACGAAAGTTTGATTAAATTTTTATACCCGGTTTTATTCTTTGCAAGCAAAACAAGATGGTTATAATGTTTGGACCTTTTTCTACCGGTTCCATTATCAGAACCTTTTTCAAAACGAGAACTATCCATTGCAATATATGCTTCCATTCCAACAATAGGTTTGATGCCGGCTTTGGTTGCTTTACTATAAAATTCGGAGACACCGTACATTACACCATGATCGGTAAGTGCAATAGAAGACATTCCCATTTCTTTAGTAGTATTAACTAAATCATCAATTGTACACGCTGCGTCTTGTAAACTATAATGCGAATGATTATGAAGATGTACAAAGTCACTCATTTATTTTAATTTCCTTTTCTCATTGTTTAACTAGTAATTGATTTATTTTACATCAACAAAAACGAGAGGGGGAGAAGGGGAGAAAAAATTAAATTAATAGTATTAAAAATTATCCCCTTCTCCCTTTCTCATCATCTCCCACTCGCCTCTTCTCCTCTTCCCCGTCACTCCTCTTCTCAAATACTCCATTTCTCAGATTGATTCATCATTCTTACCAGCTTACCTAAAATATTTTCATAAATGTCATAAAGTCTTTCGAATTCTTTTTTGTCAATGTATTTGCACTCATAAGAAAACTCCAACCAACATTGAGTTTCAGCAGCTTCTGCTTCTGAATCACTTAATTTTGATATAAACGATTTGGGATATCTCCGTTTTCTAAAAGCTTCAGAAATATTTGCACAAACAGATCGAGAGGATCTTCTTATTTGATCAGTTAGAAAATAAGTTTCTTCTTTAGGAAAGTCTTTTGTTATCTCAAAAATTTCCATTGCTGTATTAAATGACATTTTATAAACATCTAATTCTCTATGAGATTTAATCACTTTCATTTTATACTCCCTTTTGTTTCCCCTTTTCTCCCCCTCTCCCTTTCTCCTTTTCTTCCCTTCCCCCTTTTCTCC
>DSBF01000018.1 GCA_011049495.1 Ignavibacteria bacterium | reverse complement strand
GTTCTAGCCAAAACATAATGAGCAACTCCTTGTACTTCATTACCGCCTGTACCAAGTTCAATTGCTTTTTCACAATCAGCTTTAACTTGATCTACAACTTTGCCTACAGAAAAAACACCCTTGAACAAAGCTATTCTTCCGTTAGCAATCGCCCTTCTTAAATAAGTAACCGATTCACCCGGTGCACGAGCAACAGCCCTATTTGCATAATCGACTGCAGTTTCATACATAGCAAGCTGTGCCTTTTCCTGTTCACTTGTGGAGGTTGGTAAATGTTCTGCAATATCCGTGTATGTTCTACTTAATCTCCAAAGAATTTCCCAATTACCCGGATATTTTTCTATGGCTTCAAGAAAGACATTGAGCGCCCCTTCATTATCAAAACTTTTGTAAAGGGAATCTCCTTTTTCGAGATACTGTTCAATTGTTTGTGAGAATGCAAAACCGGAAAGGAATAATATGAGCATAAACGAAAGAAGTGATTTTCTTTTCATAATGCTGTCCTTGATTTAGTTGTCAAATAATGTTTCTTGTTCAATATCCGAATCATCTTTCTCGGGAATAAAAATTGCGGTACCGGCAAGCTGTTGGAATCTTGTCCAGTTACCTTCTTTGTTTTCGTCTAATTTAATTGCGTACTTATAAGCATTTACTTTTGCGCTTAATTCATCTGCATGGTAAAGTGTAATTGCTTCCAAAGTTTTGGGAACAACAGGTGAAGCCTGCTCAAGTTTACCTTGATGACTTAAAACCAAATGAATCACATGATCTTTCAAATCACCCGGGAAATTCTTAATCGATTTAGCGGCATCCTCAATTTCCATCGCCGCAATAACGATATGTCCTAATAATTTTCCTTTATCGGTGTAATCAAAATTTGTCTCGTAATTAAGCTCTTCGGTTTTGCCGAAGTCATGTAATATTGCCCCGGTAATAATTAAATCTCTGTTTAGTTCGGAATGAATATCGCAAATTAAGTCACAGATTTTAACAATCTCTAAAGTATGTTCAATTAATCCGTGTACATATGCATGATGCCATGCTTTCCCGGCGGGAACGTGTTTATACTTTTCATATTTTTCACCGGTAAGTATTTTTTTTATTAATGACTTAAGATGTTCATTTTTAATTGCGTCGATTCTTTTTTCAAGTTCAGCAGTCATCTCTTCAATACTTCTCGAAGATTTCGGCAGAAAGTCACTTGGATTAACTTTATCTTTTTCATTAGCTAATCTAATTGAACTGACTTTAATTTGAGGGGAGTTGTTAAATTCTTCCATCAATCCTTTTATCTTAACAACCTTTCCGGTTTCTGCATCTTTGATAAATTCTGAGAAGTTATCCCACATTTTTGCCGCAATAACTGTTGATTTATCGCGCAGTTCTAAATTTAAAAACGGGTTGCCGGTTTTGGTTTTTCTTTCTTCTATTTTTGTAAGAATTAAGAAATGATCAACCGGATCACCTGTATTAATTTCAACCAACTCTTTTTGATTCATCATCAACCTGTTTAATTTCTTTAACAACACTTTCCTTGGGAAGTCTAACGAGAACGGATCGTCGTAATAAATCTATTGTAATTCCCAATAGTTTGCCGTCTACATCACTTTGGCATACTTGCCCGATAACGCCAGCAAAAGGACCTTCAACAATTTTAACTTTTGTACCGAGTGGGATCATATCTCTAATAAAAACTTCCCGGTTTTCAGCAAGCAATCTTTTTAAGTTTTCAATCTGCCATTCCGGTATGCGAGCCGGTTTACCTTCGAAACAAACTGTGTTTAATATTGAATCATGCTGAAGTGAATCGTATCGTTCTTTTTCATTGCAGTAAACAAAAATATATCCTCTAATCAACGGTTCGGTAACTTTCTTTTTTCTATCGCTCCATTTTCTTACGGTTGTTATTGTAGGCAGGTAATATTCAATTTCAATGCTGTCGAGATAAATCCCGGCTTGGAATTCATGCCGCGGTTTTGTGTACAAAGCAAACCAAAATTTCTCAGACGATACATTGGGATTTAAGTTATATGTTTTAGCTTCCGGTTGATACATTTACACAATCAGCTCTTTTAATGAATTTACGAAATCTTCAGCTTTTATCGGTTTGAATAAAATTTTAGCCACACCCATATTCTCATATTTAGTTTGAAGGTCTTTATCCAACTTAGCGGAAATTACAACAATAGGAATTGCAAAGTTTTTATCTCTTTTACGAATTGCTTCGACAAGCTGATACCCGTTCATTAGAGGCATGTCATGGTCTGTAATTACAATTGTTGGAAGTGAGTTCATAATAATACTCATAGCCTCATAACCGTTTGCCGATTTAATAACTTCATAATTTGGGAGTGCCTTTTCTATTGATTTGGTGTAAAGCTCCATTATTGATTCGTCATCTTCTACGAGAAGAATTATATTTTTTGCTTCAGGTAAGGTAATGTGAAACTCCGTTCCTTCATCAACTTTAGAGTAGAACCAAATATCACCTTTGTGTTTATCCACAATTTCTTTTACTAAAGTTAAACCGAGCCCGCTTCCTTTTTCACCTTCGGTTCCTTCTAACGTAAATTTTTCATCTATTTTAAAAACTTTTTCCTGGTCTTTCTCAGCAATCCCTCTCCCTTCATCTTTGATAATCAATTCAATCATCCCGACTTTAAAATTTGCCGAAGTAATTATAACGGATTTATTTCTCGGTGTAAACTTGATTGCATTGCTTATCAAATTTGTTATTGCTTGGGAAATCAATTTTTCATCCGCTTGAACAAAAATTTCCTCATCAATCTCTTGAATAACATCAATATCTTTTCTAATTGCATTTCCGATTAGCGAAGCCACACACGTTGAAACGACTAAGCGAAGATTCAAACGCTTGATTTCCATTTGAATTCTTCCGGTCTGAAGTCTGGACCATTCAAGCAAATAATTAATTAACTGAAGCTGATGTTGAGAGGCGTCATAAATGTAAGTAAGATACTCTTGTTTTTCCTCTTCGGATAACTCGTTTTCATTTAGAAGAATTTCGGAAAAACCGAGCAAACTGGTAAAAGGTGCTCTTAAATCGTGCGATACTATTGATATGAATCTATCTTTTGCTTTATTGATTTCTCTCAAATGCTGTGCTTCGGATTTGAATTTCTCTTCATCTTCTTTTATTGAATGAACATCGCATATCAAAGATAGTTCTCTCATAACTCTGCCGTGTTCATCCCTTTCTACAGTAATAGATTGTTTAACCCAGCGCGGATTTCCGTTCTTATCAACTAAACGGTATAAATGCTGCATCGAATAACTTTTCGGATTTGTTTCAAACTCGCTGATATTACGTTTTACAATTGCAATGTCTTCTTCAAAAACTAGTGAGAATAATCCGCCCGGTATTTGTTCGATCTCTTCGGATGTATAGCCCAGTATATCCCTAACTGATTTGGATACCTGTAATCTTTTTGAAGATTTTCTATTCTTATCGGTAATAAAAAAATCTTTAAATTCACCGACGGACATAAAAGAGTTGCTGCTAAAAGTGTTTATTAGCTGGACTAATTCTTCAAAAGCCTCATCATCTTTAGCCAGAGTTTTTAATTTTTCTAAATCAATGCCCATAGAAACCGTTTTGTGTTGATATGACCACTAAATATAATAATAAGTAGAATAATAGAACAATCTACATATCTTTGAATATGAAACTTTATTCATTGAGGATTTGTTTTAGACTAAAAAGGGAATTGATGAAAAATATATTTTTTGGTTTGCTTTTTGCATCGCTTGTGATTAGTGCCCAATCTTCCGGTACAATAATAGGAAAGGTAGTTGAGAAAATATCTAAGCAGCCGATACCCGGCGTTAATGTAATTTTAGAGGGAACACAAATCGGAGCAGCAACCGATATCGAAGGCAGGTTTGAAATTACAAATGTACCAATCGGTAATTATCAAGTAAGAATTTCTGCGATTGGTTATACAACATCGGTAAGATCGGATGTGGTTGTGAATTCTGCACGCCCGGCTCAACTTACAATTGAATTAGCCGAAACTGTTCTCGAATTGGAAGGAGTAACGGTTACATCCGGATTTTTTGATTCTGAACCTACCGAAGTAATTAGTCTTAAAAAATTTTCATACGAAGAAATAAGACGCGCGCCCGGCGGATTTGAAGACGTTGTTCGTGCTCTTTCGGTTTTACCCGGCGTAGGTCAGCAATCCGCGGGAAGAAATGATTTAATTGTAAGAGGCGGCGCCCCTTCGGAAAATTTGTATTTGGTTGACGGTTTTATTTTCCCGACAATTAATCATTTCGGAAATCAAGGTGCAACCGGTGGTCCGCTGAGTTTTATCAATCTCGATTTTGTTGAAGAGACTTCATTTTCAACCGGTGGATTTTCAGCTATTTATGGAGACAAACTCTCATCGGTTTTGAAAATTGATTTGCGCGAAGGAAGAACAGATAGAATAGGCGGTAAAGCTACAATTTCAGCTTCACAGTTCGGATTAAATTTAGAAGGTCCGGTTGAAGAAAAAAGTAATTTTATTTTTTCTATAAGAAGAAGTTATCTCGATTTTATTTTCAATGCTGCCGGATTTAATTTTGTCCCGGAATATTATGATCTGCTTGGAAAATATAATTACAATATCGATAACTCGAACAGAATTTCTTTTTTATTTATCGGCGCACTTGATAGAGTTAAATTTAATAATAATGATGAAGACGACATATTCGACAATGCAAGAATATTAGGAAGCGATCAAAATCAATATGTAACCGGAATTTCTTACGATCATCTTTTTAGAAATGGAATTTTAACTTTTAGTGCGGGGAGAAGTTATATAAAATTCGATTCGTTTCAGAACGATACTTTGTTGAATCCGATCTTCGTAAATAATTCTATTGAAGCGGAAAATGAATTGAAGGGGAGTTTAATTTATAAACTTTCCTCGAATGCGGAAATTAATATTGGTGCTTCTGCAAAATTTATTGACTTTGAAACAGATGTTTTATTCCAGAACAATTTTATTACAACTTTCGGCGATACACTTTTGCAGAACAATTTAACAGCAGATAAAAATTTTACTAAGTATGGTGCTTATTTACAATACAGTAATCTATTCTTTAACAAGTTGCGATTTAATTTAGGCGGCAGGGTTGATTACTTTGATGCAATAGATAATTCGTTCTATTTAAGTCCAAGATTCTCCGCTTCTTACAATTTTAATAACCTAACCCGGTTAAATTTTAGCACCGGTGTTTATCATCAATTTCCATCTTACATTTGGCTTGCGGCAGGGAATAATAATTTAGAAGCGATAAAAGTAAATCAATATATATTAGGTGTGAGTCAAAGATTAACAGAAAATCTACAAGTTAAGTTAGAAGGATTTTATAAAGATTATAAAAATTATCCGACAAGTATCTTGAGACCATACCTTGTTTTAGCCAATACCGGTGTGGGTTACGGCGGTGCAGAGGAAAATTTTGAGTCATTCGGTTTTGAACCTCTTGTAAGTGAAGGTTTTGGTAATGCAAAGGGGATTGAATTATCGATGCAAAAACGTTCAACCGGGCAGGGTGTTTATGGTTTGATAAGCGCAACTTTTGCCCAAACGGAATTCACCGGTCTTGACGGTATTAATCGTCCGAGTGCATTTGAACAAGAATGGATTTTTAATTTAAGCGGCGGATATATTTTCGATCATCAATGGGAAGTTTCGTTTAAGTTCAGATATGCTTCGGGCAGACCAATTACTCCGTATAATTCAAACGGAACACAAAGTTTATCAAATTACTTAACGGATAATCTTCCTCCGCTTCATTCATTGGATTTGCGAGTTGATAAAAGATGGGATCTCGGCGGTTTAAGTCTTATTACTTATTTGGATATTCAGAATATTTATAACCGCAGCAACGTACAGAATATTAGGTGGGATTATAAGCAGATGCAAGTTGATGACGAATCGTCAATCGGTATACTTCCATCCATTGGTATCAGTTTAGAATTTTAAATTGAAAAACCCCGGGATTTTTCTATAAAAACGTGATAGGTGTGTCACTGTCTACTAAATTGTTTCGGACAAAGCCCGGGGTTTTATCTGCTTATTTTATTAACGCTTGTCCTCCGCAGCTTTAGCGAAGGAGGATCATCTTTTTTGTTGATATAAAATTACCGCTTGACAAGCTATAAAAATAAACACCGCTTGCAAGCCGTGATGCATTGAATGTAATTTCATAATTACCGGGAGCTTTCGGTTCATCTACTAACGTAGTGACTTTTCTTCCGAGTATGTCATAAACGATTAGGGATACATTAGTTAACCCCCCTTGCATTCCCCCCTTGGAAAGGGGGGAAGTAGGGCTTGGAATGGAGAATTTTATTTTTGTTGTTGGGTTAAACGGGTTAGGGTAGTTTTGTGATAAGTGAAATTCTTTCGGGTAAATTTCATTGTAGTCAGGCATTATAAAAGAATTTGGAAAATTATTGTTATACTCTTCGAATAAAAATCGAACTCTCTCACGAGCTGATGTAATAGAAGAAATAGGATCATCACCTTGTCCAACCGTGTATGCAATAATTATATCTTGAGGTTGATTCTTTACCAACATAAATTTTTCAGTACTCATTAGATCCCTGACATCCAACGGTTTGTTATATATCCAACCGGTTTGTGTAACTGGATCTCCGCTATACCAAAAAAAAGGATTGACATCTTCACAGTTTACATTACCCATTATATTACCATATACCCAATTGCACGGATCTGGAATATCACCGTTAAGAGTTTTCCCTTCCATAAAATTTCTTGCCTGTAAGGCAGTTGAAGGGTCATTTAAATCATTATCTCCGCCTATAAAACCTACAAAGGCATTAATTTTACCGTTTCTAAAACCAGTAAATTTATTTTCTCCTAAATTTGACCCTAATCGATTATAGGCTGTGTCATAAGGTAAGTTAGTTCTAACCAAAGGTCCTTGTATGATCGTTCGGAATAAAGAGGGAGGATTAATTCCGAACCTTTCGTCATCTCCATTATTATAAACAAATCCGCTTTGAAGAGTAGTATCGCATCCGATCATATCGTCTATAGCAGAGCCTATATCAGAATCATTCCAAACACCAAATATTACATCGTGAAGAGTATCGGCAACCAAACCTGTGTTAAATAAGGAATATCTTATAAAAATAGTGTTGCTTAGTTCGTCAATTTGATTTGAAGCAAATATTGTTTGTCTAATTTCAATTCCTTGTGGTTCAATACCTTTAAATCTTCTTTTATCGGAAGGTACCCCATCATTAAAAACTGTAAAAAAAGTTGCATCATAAAGCAAACCCGGTCTGTCTTCATTAAGTTCCCAAATTCCGTTTCCGTTATGATCTATCGGGTCATAATAACCATTACCATCGCCATCGTAAAAATACGCCCCTTGCTTGACAGCATATTTCCAATTTTGCCAGGCTTCTCCAAAAGGAGGGTCATCTTTTGTAACAACATAAATAATATTTTTGGGGTCTTTAGGATCTGAGCCAACTTTCCCAGGAAAGTAATCCTCTACAAGTGAGGCTGAGGCTACAGCATTAGCCCAAAGGTCACTACCTGAATAGCCGCTTAGAAAAAAGCCTGCTGAAAAAATGATATTAATATTATCGAATCTAACATCAGGACCAATCGGTGGAACATTAATGGCACCTATTATACCTTTATTTAGGAATGGAAAGTATAATCGGTTACTCAATAAAGCCATACCAGTGGAATCTGGTAATGTGAAAATTTCTTGTCCATTCAAACAAATAATCAATAATAGGTTCATGGAAAATATTTTCAAAATTTTCATTTGTTTTTCCTTTATATACAATCAGTATCAAATGATACTATTTAATTACCATCATCTTCTTAGTTTGGGAAAAAGAATCGCTTGTTAAACGGTACAGATAAACACCACTTGCAAGCCGTGATGCTTCGAAAGTAATTTCATAAGTGCCGGCTATTTTAGATTCATTAACTAACGTTTTGATTTCTCTTCCGAGAATGTCATAAATAATAAGTGTTGTATTTACAATATCGCTTGAACTCAGTTGATTGAGATATTTTTTGCCGGGGACGCTATAACGTATTGTTGTAACCGGATTAAAAGGATTTGGATAATTTTGCTCTAAGATAAAACTATATGTTAGTTCAGCGGGATTATTAACTAATTCTTCAAAGTTTATTGCTGAAGCAAAATTTGAATTCCATTCATCAAAAACAATTCTAACTAACTCTCTTGTTACAGCTAATTCCGAAATGTAATTATAACCGTGCCCTACAGTTATAGAAATAATTATATCTTGAGGTTCACCCTTAATAAGTTCAAATGACTCTGTGTTTGCGAAATGCCTTTGATCTACCGGTTTTGAATGAATCCAACCTTCTTGTTTGAACGGATTACCCGAGAACCAAAACAAAGGATTTACTTCGTCGCAATCAATATCGAGCAACATTCCGTATGTTGTATCTTTACAAACATTGTAAAAATCTCCCAAACGGTTTCTTCCGGTCATAAGCGCTCTAATATTTCTTTTAGTCTCTTGAGGGAACCAATAACTTACTGGAATT